>WQYK01000005.1 GCA_009781275.1 Bacteroidales bacterium
CGTTGTCGGGAAGCCCCACTAAGAAGAAATTAATTCCCACAGAGATATCGGTCTCTATGGTTACGGTTAGGGCGTCTATTCCACAGCACGCACTCCCAAATGCCTTAACCAACATATATCAAAAAATTTTAGGTCATTGTACTTATTTTAAAACAATCCGTGAATCTGCGCGTCTAAGCGGTCGATGATCACACTCAGGTCTTCCGGTCTTTCTTCAAAATTAAGTGTGTCAACACTTAAAGCAATTTTGTTATCAGAAGAATATCCGTCATACCACTGCTCATAGCGCTCATTTAACCCCTGCAAATAGTCGAGCCTGATGCTGCTCTCATACTCGCGTCCCCGTTTTTGAATCTGGTTCACCAAAGTCGGCACCGACGCCCTCAAGTAGATCAGCAAATCGGGGGGAGGCACCAGGGAGACCATCAAATCAAAAAGGTCTTTGTAGTTTGCATAGTCCCGTGTGGTCATTAACCCCATCGCGTGCAGGTTGGCGGCAAAGATGTAGGCGTCTTCGTAGATTGTACGATCCTGAATGACTGTATGTTTAGCCTTTTTTATCTCAACAATGCCCGACAACCGCTTGTTGAGAAAATAGATCTGAAGATTAAATGACCATCTGGGCATATCTTCATAAAAATCACTTAGATATGGATTGTTGTTGGCGTCCTCATATTTAGGCTCCCAACCATAATGTTTGGCCAATAGGCCCGTCAGCGTGGTTTTTCCGCTTCCGATATTTCCTGCGACTGCAATATGCATAGTGTTTGTCTCTTTTTTCCGGCTCCAAAGATATAAAAATTTCTCTTTTTGGAGTCAAAAAAGAGGTTTTTTTCGGAAACATGTCATTTGTAAAAAAAAATAATTATTTTTGCAGTTGCACAAAATGCATTCCAGAAACTAAACTAAAATTTAATATTTATGAAAAAAATCCTAAACGTACTTTTAATGAGCATTATAGTATGCTCAAGTGCCTATGCTGCTAAGGACAGATTGCCTGCCGATCTTAGCGGATTGACCGTTTCTCCGATTGAAACGAACTTCCTTCCTCACGAAGGCAAAGTAGCCATTTCGTTTGACGTAACGATTCCGGCCAACTATTTTGAGCGCAGAGTGACTTTTGTACTGATGCCAACTCTTGAGTTAGCTGACGGAGAGGTCATCGAACTACCCACCAAGGGGGTACAGGGGACCAGCGTGATTGAGACCAATTATCCTGTAGTTGATTGGAGACAAGAGCAGGTGATCAGCTATTCAACCAAAGTGCCCGTACAGGCCGCTTTGATTCACGCCAATTTTATTATTGATGCATATCTGTACAACTGTTTGAGCAAAGCTGAGCGTATAGATCGTCTCTACGAAGGTCCGCTAAACCTGGGCCTCTATCCCATTGCTCCCGTTATTGCACCCGCTGACGTAGTGATTGGCGATTTGTTGGGAGAAGCAAGACCGGAAGGACGTATCTATTTTAAGGTGAACAGCCACTCCGTTACCAGAGAGGGCACCAACAATCCTACTGTCCAGCGAATGAACGATATGCTTAAATTCTTGATGCAGGATAGCGATTTTACGATTACAGAGATTACCGCAATGGGGAACGCTTCTCCCGAGGGTACAGACAGGGTAAACAAGCCCTTGGCTACCAATCGTGCAAAAGCTGCCATTACCTGGATGAAGACCAATATTAAGAATATCGGCTACAAGAAGCAATTAAAGGATGATCAGTATAAAGTGATTGATAGTCCCGATTTCTGGGAAGAGTTCTTTACATCAATGAGTGGTTCGGATCATCCAAGAAAGGGCGAAATCATTTCGCAGTACCTTGGTTACAAGAGTGATCCTGCTGAGGCTGAGAAAAATGTCCGCGATCTGATGAGAAACGACCAGAAAGTACGCGACATTCTTTTCCCTGATCTTCGTTACAGCGCCATTCGTGTCAATTTTGATCGCACCTTGATGGATCAATCCCGCTTAGAAGAAGCTGCCCGCCTCTATCCTGCCGTTCTTTCTGCAAAAGAGCTCACTCAGGTTGCAGAAGGCGAGTCGACAGTTGACAAGAAAATTGCTGTCTACAGAGCTGCTCTTGAACTCTATCCCACCACTTGGGAACTCTATGCCAATTTAGGTAATGCTTATCTGCAAAAAGGCGATTATGAGGCTGCCCGTGCCGTCTTTACCGACGGATTGCAACTCGATCCCAACAATCCCAAACTCAAATCACAGTTAGCATACACCTACATCAGCGAAGGTAAATACCAACAAGCTTATCAAATGCTCGAAGGTGTTAAAGGCGCAGAGGCCGATTACTATCGCGGTATTATTTTGGCATCTCAGGAAAAATTTGACGAAGCAATTCCGCTCCTTAAAGCAAATCCCGAAGTGAACCTCGCGATTACATACCTCAATGCCCGTCAAACCAAAGAGGCGTTAGATGTATTGCAAAAACTCGATCAGGATAATGTATACACTGCATTCTATACCGGAGTAGCACTTCGTCGTTTGAACAGAGAGGCAGAAGCCCTGCAGTACTTTAACAAAGCCCATCAGCTAAACAAAGGTGAACTGGGCAATCGTTTCTATGTTGACTATGTTACAGTTCATTAGAATCGTACAATAAAAAAAGAGGCTGTTCAAAAAACAGCCTCTTTTTTTTTGTGACGACTACGAGTTCTAACGATAGCTCTCCTTAACCAATGGGCAATTTAACAAGTACTCCAAACTTCTTTTCACACTCTCCTGTGGCAAAAAATTGTACTTTTCGACTTCCACAATCAAGTATTTTGTCCCTGCAACACAAGTGTTATTAAAGATGGCGTCAAAGCCAACCATGCCGCTTTGTCCCAACTCTTTGTTGTCCTTAATGTGAAGCAAATCAAATCGTCCGGGGTATTTATTAAAGTAATCAACAGGACTCTGTCTGCCTATAACTGTCCAGTAAACATCCATCTGAAAAAACACAAACTCGGGATGGGTGTTTTGGATCATATAGTCGTACATCACCACCTCTTCGATCATTGTAAATTCGAATGCATGGTTATGATAACCAAAGGACAATCCCTTTTCTTTGCAACGTCTCCCGATCTCGTTATAGTAATCGCACCAGGTTTGCAAGTCGTTTAACGATTTGGGCACTTCCATAGAGGGCGCAACAATGTATTTTGCCCCGGCATCGTAATGCGCCTGAATACATTGATCCCACCACAGCAGCGATTCGGAAAAATCTTTAGATTTCAGCTCATTTTCCGAAAGCGCTTTTGTGGTGTGTGACGACAGCACGGTCATTCCCGCGTTTTCAACATCGTGTCTAAACTCGGCGGGAGTTTTTCCGTAAAATGTTCCGTTGCTGTACCCTGCAGCCTCTACCGAGGTGTAGCCCATTTCACCCACTTTTTGAATGGTGGCGTCATAGTCTTGTGCGATGTCGGCGCGTAGCGAATAGAGCTGTAGCGATATCTCTTTTTTGCCCATGTCAGCTTCCGGTTTTACTCCGCATGAACACAAAAATAGCGCTGCTGAAATAAAAAATAGCAGCCTCATCAATCAAGCAGTTTGATTTTAATGTTGCGGAACCATATATCATCGCCATGGTCCTGCAACCCAATGTATCCTTCGCGCTTTGCTCCGCCCGCATTATTGAGCAGCTCAAAAGCCAAAGGCCATTTTGCCTGACTAAACTTACTTGCCTGCAGCATCTCTGTCCATTGCTGAGTCCATAGATGATATTCAAGCACATTCACGCCATTTTGGGCATGCAGGACCGTCCCTTTGAACACCGTGATGGTGGTGTTGTTCCATTGATCAAAAGGATTGGCGTTCTGTGGCTTGGCAGCAATCATGTCGTACAGGGAGCTCGATTGGCGGTTGCCATCGATTCCCATCTTTGCGTCGACGTGGTATTCGTTATCTAAAATTTGACTTTCCGGGGCAGAGATGTAAATAGGCTGTCTTCTGATCTCCTGCGCAAGATAGAAAATACCGGAATTGCCTCCTTTGGAAGCCTTCCAGTCAACAGACAGCTCAAAGTTCTTGAATTTATGGGCAAAGATAACGTCCCCGCCGTCAAGATCCTGTGCCTCGCCGGCGCCCGACCCAAGGATTTTTAAAGCGCCATCTTCGATGATCCATTTTCCGGGTAACTCATCTTTTCCGTAACCTCTCCACCCTTTGGTGCAAGATCCGTCAAACAAAATAATATAACCATCTTTATCTACAGGAAAAGCGGCTAAGTTTACCTGTGGATTTTCGATAATGGTGTATGCAGGAGTGACTTCTGTTTGTTCAACGTCAATAAAAACAGTCTCCTGTCCGGGAGCATATAATTCGCCTTCTGTTTCAGCAACTGTTTTAATGGCTTCTTCTCCTCTTCCTCCGCATGATAAGAGGAGCAGGGAGAGCGTAATGATTAAAAAATTTTTCATAAATGTTTCGTTTATTTGTGATGTGATAAAATGTTATGCAGGCATATCGGGCAGCGTCCAGCCTTCACGGTAGGTGTGTTTGATTAACTCCTGGGCAAATTGAGTTGCATTCATGCGGTCTGTCCACGTCTTATTAAACGTAGGATGTCCGTCGGTGATGTTAAAGCCATCTTTGATAACGGTTCTGATGGTTGCGTCGTCGGGAATATTGGTAAAGCGCATATTTAATCCGTCCCACTCCAATTCCTGATTTAACCCTTGCAGTCGCACGGCAAGAACGCCCATAACCACCATTTCGTTAAAAGGTCCGGCTTCATAAAAGTTTGAAGCAGTCTCTACGCGGTCTTCTGCGTCTTCCTTACAGGCGCGAACCCAGTCCATTTCGTGCGAATCGGTCACTTCGCGCAACACTTTTGGTGCGTCAGGATTGCGCCCCGACAAGAGCCACGGACGTACACCGTAACACCCGCAAATGAGGGTATCTTTGGTTCCGTGGAAAATCACGCCGCCGCCTTCGTCATTGAGGCTCTTTCCTGCCGGCATCCCGTCGGGACGCATGGGCATCAAACCGCCATCGTACCAAAACACTTCAACCTCCGGCATCGCCACCTTGGGCATATTGTCGCGTTCCGGGTAGATGAGTTTAACCATCTGGGCAGTGGGTGCGCAGTCGGTAAGGAGTAACGAAGAACTTCCCTGTACTTTAGTCGGATACCCCAATTTTAATCCTTTGAAAACAGGGTGGAGGATGTGGCAAGCCATGTCACCTAATGCTCCTGTTCCAAAATCCCACCAACCGCGGAAGTTCCAGGGGGTGTAAATTTGGTTAAACGGGCGAAACTGGGCCGGCCCAATAAAGGCATCCCAATTCATGGTAGGGGGCACTTTTTCGACCTTTTCTGGGCGGTTCAAGCCCTGCGGCCAAATGGGACGATCGGTAAAGGCTTCAACTTTGCGCACTTCGCCGATTTCACCGTTCCAAATCCATTCACATACCTTACGCACGCCGGGACCGGAAGCGCCCTGATTCCCCATTTGAGTAGCCACCTTGTGCCTGGCCGCAAGTTTAGTCAGCAATCGTGACTCATACACGGTGTGGGTGAGCGGTTTTTCTACATAGACATGTTTTCCGGCCGCCATGGCGTTTGCCGCAACAATGGCGTGGGTGTGGTCGGCAGTGGCTACCACAACTGCATCTGCAGACTTGAGCATGTCGTCATACATGCGGCGGTAGTCGTTGTACTTTTTGGCATTGGGATAGACTTTGAATACCCTGTCCGCATATTTCCAGTCCACGTCACAGAGCCCGATAATGTTTTCGCTCTGAATAGCCCTAAGCACTCCGGCGCCCCGGCCGCCAATTCCGACGCCCAAGACATTGAGTTTGTCACTTGGCGCGGTGTGACCAAATTTTTTCCCCAACACCACATTGGGGACTACTGCTAAACCAATAGCAGCAGCGGTTCCTTGTTTAAGGAACTTTCTTCTTGAAATCTCTTTTGACATAAGTTTTATTTTTGTTGGTAATAGTTATTTGTATATTAGGGATTTAGTAGATTTAGGTACAAAGTTAATCAAAAAATAATTCATGAACAATTTTTCGTATTAGTTGACCATTCGTACTATCTTTGCGCCATGTCAGACACGCTGCAACATAAAGAACATCGTAGGCAATGTGGGAAGTGCCGTCCAATGATTAAGGCAATCAACATCCTGATGATGATGTGTCTATCTGTGCCCGCTTTTTCGCAGGCAGCCATATTTGACGGGGTTATCAAGACAAAGATAGAAACAAGCACTCAATCCGGCGTGGTGCGGTTCAACGTGCGCAACTCGCGGATCGGTGTCCGGGGTGATATCGGCAAATACCTCAGCTACCGCGTTCAGGTGGAGCTGAGCAACGAAGGTACTTTTGCCCCGCTCGACCTGCATGGGACACTTAAGCCTACCCAAAACTTGTCCTTTCTTATTGGACAGCAATCAATTCCATTTGAAAATCAATACATTATTACGCCTGCTGAGATGATGTTTGCCAATCGTGCCTTTGTGGGAAAATATTTCACACCCGGAACACGCGATATTGGCGCCGTGATGCAGTACCGGTTCCATGTTGGCGGCTTTCCTATGGAGGGGCAGGCGGGGATTTTCAACGGCGGTGGAATCAACGACCCGCAATGGTCAAAATATCCGTCGTTTGCCTGCCGTCTGATTGCCGGAAGCATGGATGGATTCCGCACCACGGCCAAAATATATAGATTTCACGATCAAGAACAACTCGACCTGTTTTTCTGGGGCGCCGACATTCACTACGCCAACAATGCTTTGCGCGTGGAGGCAGAAGTGATGAATCGACATTCCTATACCACCGGCCGGGATTTGTTTGGAACCTACATTCAGGGTGCTTACACCATTGGTTTGCCCAATGCAGGGATGTTTCACAGCTTCACTCCTGCTGTGCGTTTGGATGCAATGGGTTACGATGTATGGAGCAACAATTTTGACGTCAAAAGAATCACTCTGGGAGTTAATTTTGGATTGACATTCATTCCTTACGATTCGGTGTTCCGAATTGATTACGAACACGTTTCTTCAAAAAAAGGGGTCGTTTTTCCCGATTTTGACAATCGTGATTTACACGTAGCTGACAATAAGGTGACGGTGGAATTGGTGGTGAGGTTTTAAGGGAGCATATTTTTCTTTTTCCAAAAAAAATGGGATCTTTGCACCATGTCAGACACGCTCCAACACCAGGGTCGTCGCCGCCAACTGGTAGACCAACTATCTAAAAAGTATCCTTTCCATCCCTCCATATTGGTAGCGATGTTAAAGATACCAAGGCATTTATTTGTTGAGAAAGGACTAGACCACTTAGCTTACTTTGACAAACCGCTACCCATTGGCGTAAACCAAACAATCTCCCAGCCCTTTACCGTTGCCATGCAAACCCACCTGTTGGCGCACACCAAATGGGAGCGGGTATTGGAGATCGGAACAGGTTGCGGATACCAAACGGCTGTGTTATTAGAGCTGGGATTGCGTGTTTTTACTATTGAACGGCATAAATCGCTCTACTTACAGGCACAAAAAAACCTAAACGCCTTAGGCTATACCTCAGCTCATCTCCACTATGGAGACGGTTTTGCCGGCTTGCCCCAATTTGCCCCCTTTAAAGGCATCCTGCTCACCTGCGGTGCCGCCCAGGCTCCGCCAAACCTGCTCCAGCAACTTGCCATCGGCGGGCGGATGGTGGCCCCCATTGGAGTAGAGGAGCAAATCATGACCGTCATTGAACGCGCCGATGAGGAGACCTTCACCGAGCAAGCATTTGGTAACTATTCATTTGTGCCCATGCTTCCTGGCACACGATAAACCATACACCATGATACAAGTAAAGACATTTTATTTTAACGAGCTGCGTACCTGCTGCTACCTCTTGTGGGACGAGACCAAAGAGGCTATTTTTATTGACCCCGGCTGCGCTTCACACAGCGAACAGGAGCGCCTCAAAAAGTTTGTAGCTCAGGAGGAACTAAAACCACAATATTTGGTCAACACCCATGCCCACTTTGACCATCTGATGGGAAACGCCTTTGTGTGCGCCCAATGGGAGATTAAAACCTATATCCATCCCGCCGAATTGTATATGCTTGAACACGCAGTCAGCTATTGTCGCGTTTTTGGGATGGAGATTGAGAAGCCTCCGGTAGACACCCATCCGTTATGCGAGAAGGAGCCGTTGCGTTTTGGCAACTCTGCGTTACAGGTGCTGAAGACGCCCGGGCACACTTCGGGAGGTGTTTGCCTGTATGCGCAACAGGAGGGATTCTTGATTACCGGAGATACCCTCTTTGCCGGAAGCATTGGCCGTACCGATCTCCCCGGAGGAGACTATGATAAACTGATTAGCAGCATCCAAACAAAACTGCTTCCCTTAAATGACGCTGTTCGTGTACTCCCCGGACACGGCCCCGAAACCACCATTGGCGGGGAGCGTTTGCACAATCCCTTTTTAACGCCCTATTCGAGATAACCATTGATCTGTTTATGCCGGAACCCTCATACATCACCATAGAAGGCGCAAGGGTACACAACCTCAAAAACATCTCCCTTCAAATCCCCCGCAATGCCCTTACGGTCATTACAGGCTTGAGCGGGAGTGGCAAATCTTCTTTGGCGTTTGACACCCTGTTTTCAGAGGGGCAACGGCGTTACTTAGAGACCCTCTCTGCCTACGCCCGTCAATTTATGGGCACATTGGAGCGTCCCGATGTCGATTATATCTCCGGACTCAGTCCCATTATTGCCATTGAGCAAAAAACGACAAATCGAAATCCCCGCTCCACAGTAGGCACCTTGACCGAAATCAACGACTTTCTGCGCCTCCTTTATGCCCGTGCTGCCAGCGCTTTCTCTCCGGCTACGGGAGCAGAGATGGTTAAATACACCCAACCGCAAATAGCAGAGACCATTTTGCAGCAATATCAAAACAAAAAACTGCTTATTTTGGCTCCTTTGGTCAAAGGTCGTAAGGGGCATTACAAGGAGTTGTTTGAGCAGTTGACCAGAAAAGGATTTACTCAGGCGCGCATTGATGGAGAGCTTACGGAAATTGGCGCAAACCTCAGATTAGACAGATATAAGCAGCACTTTATAGAGGTGGTGATTGATAAAATCGTCCCCTCTTCCGAGAGCCAATCGCGCCTCCTTGCTTCTGTAGCTACCGCGTTACATCACGGCAAAGGGACTTTGCAAATCGTGGAGGCAGGAAAAGAGGAGCCCCGCTTTTTAAGCACCCACCTGATGTGTCCCGTCAGCGGCCTCTCATTTGTAGAGCCTGCTCCCCACAACTTCTCCTTTAACTCGCCCCAAGGCGCTTGTTCTCATTGTAAAGGATTGGGAATCACAGCAACGGCAGACGTTAATAAAATCATTCCCGATCCTCAGATATCGATTGCCCAAGGCGGAATCGAGTTGTTGGGGAGAATGCGGGAGACGATGTTTTTTAGACAATTGGACGCCCTTGCCCAACGATACGATTTTTCGCTCCACACACCAATCGCCCAACTTCCCGACGACATCCTGCAGATCATTCTCTATGGATCGGACGAGCTGATCCGCGTCTCTTCCATGCAGGGGAATTCCTATATGACCACGTTCCCTGGCGTGATCAACCGGGTCGAAAGTGCGGCAGAAGAAACCGAAGAAGACTTGGAGCGAATAGAACGCTTTTTAATAGAAAAACCGTGTCCCGTTTGCATGGGAACCCGGCTTAAGGAGGAGGCGCTCAGTTTTAAATTGGATGGAAAGAACATCGCCGAGCTTTGCGCCATGGATATTTCTGCGCTATGCGCTTGGTTTGATGGGATCGAAACACGGATTTCATCCAAACAGGCCGCCATCGCCCGCGATTTGGTGAGGGAAATTCGCGACCGGCTGGGATTTTTGGTTGAGGTGGGATTGGAGTACCTCTCGCTAAGCAGGAGCTCTCGTAGCTTGAGTGGCGGTGAGGGCCAGCGAATCAGATTGGCGACCCAAATCGGCTCCAAGTTGGTCAATGTGCTCTACATCTTGGACGAGCCAAGCATTGGCCTCCACCAGCGCGACAACCAAAAGTTGATTCGGGCGCTCCAACGGCTGCGCGACGAGGGCAACAGTGTATTGGTGGTGGAGCATGACGAGGAGATGATTCGCAGCGCCGATTGGGTGGTGGACATGGGGCCCGGCGCAGGGCAAAAGGGAGGAGAGGTGCTGTTTTCGGGAACGCTCAACGATTTTCTTCACTCCGATAAGTGTGCGTACCCTGTGGAAAGCCTCACATTTGACTATTTAAAGGCGATTCGCACCATTCCGACACCGGCGCTAAGGCGCAAGGGCAACGGGCGTTTTTTGCGCCTTACAGGCGCTTGTGGGAACAACTTAAAAAATATTGAGATCACTCTTCCCCTGGGTTGTCTGATTGGCGTTACAGGCGTCAGCGGGAGCGGCAAATCGAGCCTGATTAATGACACCCTGGTACCCATCATCAGCCGCCACCTCTACCGCTCCATACAACAACCGCTCCCATATTCCCAAATCGAAGGCATCGAACATATCGACAAATTGGTTGAGATAGACCAGAGCCCCATCGGCCGTACGCCCCGCAGCAATCCCGCCACCTATACCCACCTGTTTACAGATATTCGCAAACTGTACGAAGAGACCCCCGACGCCAAAATCCGCGGATTTAAGGCGGGCCGTTTTTCGTTCAACGTAAAGGGAGGACGCTGCGAAGAGTGCCGGGGCGCCGGCATCCGGATGATCGAAATGAACTTTCTTCCCAACGTACACGTTCCATGCCGCGCCTGCAACTCACAACGATACAACACAGAAACACTTTCTGTCAGATATAAAGGCAAAAACATCGCCCAAGTGCTCGAGATGTCTTTTGACCAGGCGGCCGCCTTTTTTGAACACATTCCATCCATCATCCAAAAGGTCAAAACCATCCAGAGCGTGGGACTGGGATACGTCAAATTGGGACAACCCTCCACCACCCTCAGCGGAGGAGAGTGCCAGAGGGTAAAACTCTCCGGAGAGCTCTCCAAATACGAAACCGGCAACACCCTCTACATCTTGGACGAGCCCACCACCGGCCTCCACTTTGAAGATGTGCGTATGCTCTTAGAAGTGCTTCAGCGATTGGTCAGCCACGGCAACACCGTCATCATCATTGAGCACAACTTAGACGTGATTAAAAATGTGGATTGGGTCATCGATTTGGGCCCGGAAGGGGGCGACAAAGGAGGAGAGGTGGTCTTTGCCGGCACGCCCGAAGAGCTGGCTAAGGATGAGAGAGGCTATACAGGGCGTTTTTTGAAATCATATAAACCATAATACTATGAATCCCATCCCCATCTACTGCCGCAACCTCAAAAGAGAGGTCGTATGCGCTCCCGGAACCACCTTGGCGCAATTGGCGCAACAACTTGAGCTCAATCCCAAAACGCCCTTTTTGGCTGCATTTACTGACTACAAGCTTAAAGACTTGGCGTATGAGATTTACAAGCCTTGTAACGTCGAATTTATTGACCTTTCCCATGTGGACGGGACGCGAACGTATGTGCGCTCTTTAAGCTTTTTGCTCCAAAAAGCGGTTCACGATCTCTATCCCCATAAGAAGATGATCTTGGATTACACCGTTTCTAACGGACTTTACGGAGTACTTGACGTAAATGACCCCTCACCTTGTACCCATGAGGAAATTGAGGCGATAACAAATCGAATGAGGCAGCTGGCAGAGGCCAAAATTCCCTTTATCCGTACACGTCAACCGATAAATGAGGCGATTGAAATCTTTAAATCGGTTGGTAAAGACCAAAAGGCGCTCCTGTTGGAAACCCGCCAAAGTTTTTATGCATCGGTCTATTATATAGAGAACTATCCCGACTGCTATTTTGGTCCGCTTGTACCTGACACGGGCGTTTTACAGGTGTTTGGCCTTATCCCCTTTCACAAAGGCTTTTTGCTGCAATACCCGGGCCCGGACGACCACGACAACATTCGCCCCAGAATCCGGCAACAGAAGATGTTTGAAGTTTTTAAGGAGCACTCTGATTGGTGTGGCGTTCTTGGAGCCAAGAGCATTGGGTCGGTAAACTCACTGATTCTGGAGGGTAAGGTGCCCCAGATGATTATGGTTTCGGAAGCGTTGCATGAGCGAAAATATGCGCAGATCGCCGACGAACTCTACAAGCGGCGCGACCAGCTAAAGTTAGTACTCATTGCCGGTCCATCAAGCAGCGGAAAAACAACCACCTCCAAACGTCTGGGCCTGCATGCGCGGGTAGTTGGACTCAAACCGGTAGTCATAGAGTTAGACAACTACTTTGTAGACCGTGAAAAGACGCCCAGGGACGCCAACGGCGAATATGACTTTGAGGCGTTAGAAACATTGGATTTGGCATTCTTAAACGAGCAACTTTTAGCCCTCTTCAGGGGAGAAGAGATCGAATTGCCCACCTTTAATTTTGCACAGGGGAAACGCACGTTTCTTGGAAACAAAATTCGCCTGGGTGAGAAAGAGGTATTGATTTTAGAGGGAATCCATGCCCTCAACCCTAAACTGTCCGAAGCTGTTGACGCCCGAAACAAATACAAAGTGTACGCCTCTGCCCTCACCGCCCTCTCTTTAGATGAAAACAACCGGATTTTTACCACCGACAACCGACTGTTGCGCCGTATGGTAAGGGATGCTCAATATAGAGGCGCTTCACCGGAACAAACCATACTGCGTTGGCCCAGCGTTCGCCGGGGAGAAGACAAAAACATCTTTCCATTCCAGGAACAGGCCGACATTATGTTCAACTCGGCATTACTCTATGAACTTTCTGTACTCAGGTATTTTGCAGAGCCCCACCTCCGCCGCATCGCCCCCTCTTCTCCCGCCTACCCCGAAGCGTGGCGCCTACTTAAATTCCTGCATTACATAGAATTTATGCAACCCAAAAACTTTGTCCACATCCCACCCGTATCGGTGTTGCGTGAGTTTATCGGGAACAGTGGGATTGTTTAGCGCCTGCTAAGCCAAAGGGTCGGATTCTGTTTTTCTGTCTCTTTCCAAAGCTCAAAGTGGAGGGAGTATTCTCTGTTTATCTCTGCCAGAGTGCCCAACACATCGCCGGTGGCCACATTGTCACCCACCTTTACCGCCACAGATCCCAATCTGCAGTAAAAGGTGTAGTACAAACCGTGTTGAACCAGAACGCATTGATTGTAAGCGGGTAACATAACGACCTGTTTTACCACACCCTCAAAAACGGCGCGCACTTCGTCACCACGGCTGCCCAAAATACCGATTCCGTTATTAAAAGGCATCTTGATTCCCCTTAAAACGGGATGGTTGTGTTGTCCGTAAGGCTCTGTGACCACGCCCTGATTGAGGGGCCACGGCAGGCGACCCTTGTTTTGCTCAAAGGTGGCTGCCAAGGCCCTGTCTGCTTCCGCCTCTTTTGCGCTTGCTGTGGTACGGCTCTTTTGCGCTTCCGCGATGATGCGTGCGATCTCCTTATTAATCGCATCTACCTCTCTTTGTTTTTGCCTCAACTGAGTCTCTAATGTTTGCCTCTGACGGGAGAGGTTTGTGACCATTTGCCGCGATTGACGCTCTTCTTGATTTAGGGTTGTCAACTCCGTTTGCCTGGTTTTTCTTAAACCCTCTGCGTCTGATCTCAACTTTCGTAATCTGCTGCTTTCCTCGCTTAGACGTTCGTTAGTCGACTTCATTTGAGCAGCTTGCCGGTTCAAATACTGAGAATAGTTTTTAAAATATTGCCACCGGCGATAAGCCTGCCTAAGGTTGTCACTGGCTAAAACGTGGGCGGCCCAAATCTGTCTATTCCGATGGGTATATGCTTGATAGAGCATTTGGAGGTAGGCAAACTCCAACTTGTCATACTCAATTTGCAGCGCCTTAACTTCTCCTTCATTTCTTCTGATGGAATCATTCAATAGCTTAATCTCTGCCTCAATATTTGCAAGCAAATCCTTTCTTGAGGAGACTTTTTGCTGAAGCAATTCAAGGTTTTTGAGTTCGGATTGTTGCCTGTCTTTATTAGAAGACAGTTGATTATCAATTATTTCAATCTGTTTCTCAATCTCCTGCCTTTGGCGTGTCTGTTGATTAACGTCCTGTGCAAACGTACCCATGTTGCATAAACACAGCACTGTCAAAAATAATAACCGAATCGTCATGCTC
The DNA here is from genome assembly GCA_009781275.1 of Bacteroidales bacterium. Taxonomy (GTDB): domain Bacteria; phylum Bacteroidota; class Bacteroidia; order Bacteroidales; family UBA932; genus WRBG01. Next base: position 14,152 of record WQYK01000005.1, read on the forward strand.
ATTTTTTCATTTGGATTTTTCGTTCTTCTATTTTCTTTTCCAGCTCCGGATTTTTCTCTTTGAATTTTGCCTGTTCCCAATACATAAAGGCCATATCATACTCTTTAAGTGCGAACAACACCTCTGCGTAGTGATCCAATACCTCTGCGCTCAAATCTTTTCCGTACATCAGCACCTGTCTAAAGATCGCCTTGGCCTCCTGATACCGCCCCATTTTATAAAGGACCCATCCAAAAGTATCTAAATAGGTGGCATTTTGGGGTTCTGCATCAATAGTTTTTTTGCTCATTTCGTAGGCTTTTTGCAACTTTTTTCCTTCAAGAGAAAGAAAATAGGCATAATTGTTAAGCGCGCCGGATTGATTGGGGTCTAACTGAAGGCTTTTCTCATACGCTTTAAACGATTTATCTACCTTACCTGCAGCATGATAAAGATCGCCAAGAGCTGCATAGGTTTGTGTCAAAAGATGCTTGTCCTTTTTGGCCAATGGCAAAATGGACTCAAATATCGAAATAGCCTCCGGTATCTGACCTTTCTGCCATACAGCAATCCCTGCCAACGTCAAAAAGTGGGGTTGTTTAGGAAAATGGAGCAACGCTTGGTTGGCAACATCATACATATCATCCCAGCGCTGGAGAAAATAGTTGATCGAAACATACTGATGCCACGCCGTTTGATTGGCCGGATCATCTTCTACATGCTCTTTTAAAACCGCGACCGCCCGCTCTTCCCTGCTTGCTTGCACCAAAAAGCCTGCGTATCTGTAAACAACTGCAGAGTCTGCTTTATGACATCTGTAAAGTTTAGTGAAAAGGGTGTCGACCTGACGCAAAAAATTGGCTGCAAAGGCGCGGTTCATCAACAGTTGTTCCATATACTCTACCTTCATGGAAGAATCCACAAAATCGTCATCCATAAAGAGATTCATTTTTTCAAAGAAAAGGTCATACTGCTGTGAGAGTCGATACACTTCTGCTTGTCCAAAGATGGCCGGAATAAAGCCGGGGTCTTCTGCCAAAGCACCATCGTAACAAACCAACGCCAGCGAATCACTTCCGGATTCAGCATAGAGATCACCCAGTAAGGTCAATACCCTTGGAGAAGGGTACGATTGGGCCAACTCTTCGATTAACGGTTGCGCCTCTTCCCTCTTTCCCTGCATCATAAGGATATTGAACCGATAAAAACCCGTAGCCTCCGAAACGCCTCCAAACTTTTCAATGTCATCTAATAGGAGAAGCGCCTTATCGATCTCTCTTAGATTCAGATACAAGTTGGCTAAGTCGTAATAGAGGTCGACTTTTTTGGGATAACGGGCCAGCAAATCCTCATACACCTCAACAGCCTTCTCTTTTTGCTGATTCATCGAATAGAGCTGCGCTATTTGCATCTGATACCAGTAGTTGGAGGTGTCTGCCTGTGCGGCAGCGTACATGTAATGTAACGCTTCACCGCCCTTACCATAGCCCATTTTAATGTTTGCCATATGGTAGAGCGCTGCGTCGTGTGCCGGATTCATAGAAAGGAGTCGCTTAAAAGCATTTTCTGCACTAGAGTAGTTCCCCATGTGGTAGTTGCGCAACCCCTCCATGTAGTAAAACTCCTCCATTCCCCCATTTGCACTCTGTTTGCCTGCTATTCCGCATGAAACCAACAATAAAGAAGCGATGGATAAAAAGATTAATTTGGATAATCGAATCATGGCACGATGTAAAATATCGTACAAAGATAATGAAACTCCCGTGGAAATGGCTACATTTGCCCCGTAATATCAATGAATAGAAATTTTTTTTTTGAGTGATGCAACATTTTGGGTCTTTTTTGCATCTACACATAGACAATAGTAATGAGCATTGAGAAGGCAAAGGTTGTAAGTTTGGAAGAGTTGGCGCAAAGGTGTCTGCAAAATGACCCCATTGCTCAGCGTCTACTCTACGAAAACCTTGCAGGTAAGATGTTGGCGGTTTGTAACAGGTATGTGGGAAAGAGAGAGGTGGCAAAGGATATTATGCACGATGGGTTCATTATTTTGTTTGAAAAGTTGGGCAGTTATTCGGGGGTAGGTTCTTTTGAAGGATGGGCGCGAAAAATTTTCGTTAATGTGGCTTTAATGCATTTACGCAAATTCGATATCTTGCGATTTAGTGAGCCGGTGGATGGCTCACAGCCGCTATCGTCTTTGCCGAGTTTTGAGTTTGATCAATTCTCAACGCAGGACTTGTTTTTGTGTATTGCATCAATGCCTTCCGGTTTTAGGGCAGTGTTTAACCTGTTTGCCATAGAAGGTTATCCACATCATGAAATAGCTCAAATGCTGCATATTAGCGAAAACACTTCCCGTTCTCAATATGTACGTGCACGCAGGTGGCTGCAACAAAGATTAAAAAATGGAGATAAAAAAATATGATAAAAAATAGAACAGTTTATATAGCCATGATAGCGGGACTTCTGTTTGGCATAGCCGGTTGTCTAGAAAAAGAGTATTATCCCGATCTCGAGCTGACCTCTCACGGACAGGCGTTTGACTTCCCCTTTGGCCTTTATAAATTGCACCTGACGCTTGTTGATGCCGGGTCACAGGATCCTCTCCCCGGCCTGCTTGTACAGCTTTCAAAAAACACTTTTTCTCAAAGAGGAGCTACTGAGCCGGTTGAACAGGTGACCGACTCTTTGGGACTTGTACACATCGCCATTACTGCCTCGCCTCCTGTACCTCAGGAATTTGTGCTCTCTTTTTCTGACACAACCCAACGCAGGCTGTTTGTACAGGAGTCGATAGTGATATTTTTTAGAGATCCCGTTTTTAAATATGTACCCAGAGACGCTGCCGTATGGGGTAAGTTGTATCAGGGAACCGCAGAAATGACCCTTACGCACGAGTTAACACAAACATTTTATGAGTGACAACCATTTTGAAGATTATCTAAAGGAGCGACTTTATAACCACGTCGAACCGGTCGAGCCGGGCGGATGGGAGATCATTTTGGCCAAGCAAGCGGCCAAAAAGCGGCAACGTGCAGTGGCCCGGCGGTTCTATTTTGGTACAACACTTTCTGCCGTGGCTGCCGGATTGTTATGGTTATTACTTATTCCTGTCTTCTTTAACCGTCCCGACCCGATGGAAAACACATCGATCTCCCTTTTGGATCACACAACTCAACCCATCTTCTTGTCCGACTCTTTGAATACTCCTGATATAGAAAATCAAATTGCCCAGGCGACCATACCATCCCGCATAGATCAAAAAGTACACCTCGCACAGGTTTCAATCAAAACTCCGGCGATTGATACCCCGGAAGAAGAAGAAGCCTTGTCAACACCCGAAAGCGTCCCTGTACCTGATACACCCAAAGAAACAACCTCCACAGATTCAGACCCCGTTCGTCCAATCAATACCTACAACATTGACGATAAATTTGCAGAAAGGTACCCCTCAAAAAGACGACGTAGTGTATCCGATAAATGGTCGATTGCATTGGCCTCTTCCTATTCCAATGCAGCGGGAGAAGCTCCTTTTGCTCCTGTGAGGCTATTTAACTCCGGCACCACCAAAATATCTAGCATGATTGGGAATGCTTCAGGATATGAAAATCATGAAGATGCAACACTCTCTTTTTTGCCTCCGGTTTCTGTCGGCGTCAATTTTCAAAAGGAGCTAAATACATGGATGTCCATAGGGGTAGGGGTCAACTACACCCTTCTGCAGAGCAAAAGCTCTTATAGCTACTTTGGCGGGCCGTATACGATTCGTCAATCTTTGCACTATGTGGGATTTCCTGTTTCGGCGCTCTTTAACTTTGTGCATCAACCCAAAACACGTGTGTATACTTCTGTTGGCGGAATGGTAGAAAAAGCTGTCACCGCTCATTCTACATCATCATCCAAGTACACAAGCAGTTCTGAGAGTTCTTACGTACAGGGTCTTCAATGGTCTGTGCATGCAGGATTGGGCGTAGAAGTTGCTCTATCCAAATTATTTGGGATCTACTTAGAACCGGGAATGGGCTACTTCTTTGACTGTAATCAACCGCGCAGTATCCGTACCATACAACCCGCGCTGTTCAAGGCAGAGGTGGGGTTGAGGGTGAGAATCTAAGAGATCGTATGCATCTCTTTTACCTTCCTGGCTAATTTTGAGGCAAACACAAAATCGTTTAGCGTTGCGCAATCGGCATAGATCACCTCGTCTTTGGTGCCCTCCCAGGCGATTTCCCCTTTATAGATAAAAATCAGTTTGTCTCCGATGGCCATTACGGAGTTCATATCGTGTGTGTTGATAATCGTTGTCATTTGATACTCTTGTGTGATCTCATAGATGAGTTCGTCGATAATGATGGCCGTTTGAGGGTCTAAGCCCGAATTGGGCTCGTCGCAAAAGAGATACTTGGGATTGAGGGCAATGGCACGGGCAATGCCAACGCGTTTTTGCATCCCGCCGCTTAGCTCTGACGGGTAAAGGCGTTGGACGTTGGACAGGTTCACTCTCTTAAGACAAAAATCGACCCGCTCTCTCTTTTGTTCGATGCTCCAGTCGGTAAGAAAATCCATAGGAAAACGTATGTTCTCTTCTACGGTGGCAAAGTCAAAGAGGGCGGAGCCCTGGAATAAAATTCCCATTTGCTGTCTCAAGAGGCGCTGTTCGGTAGGATTTAATGAGCTAAACAGAGTGGTGTCGTAATAGATATCGCCACTATCGGCTTTGTGTAGCCCAAAAATAGTCTTGAGCAACACTGTTTTGCCCGAACCGCTGGCTCCGATAATCAGATTGGCCTTACCTTTCTCAAAAACGGTAGAGATGTCTTTGAGTACAGACTGTTCGCCAAACGATTTCCAGATATGGGTTAATTTAATCATCCTTATTAAAGCATGATGTTTGTTATCAACAAGTTCGAAATCAGGATCAAGAAACTGCACACCACAATGGCTCGTGTGCTTGACCTGCCCACGCCCAAAGAGCCGTTAGAGGCAAAATATCCGTAGAACGAAGAGACCGAAGTAATAATCAAGCTAAAAATCGCCATTTTAACCATACTGTACACAATAAAGTAGGGTGTGTAGGCATATTGAAGTCCGTCTACATATTGCTCCACCGTAATCATTCCCGAAGCCACCACCATCATCCATCCGCCGATTAGACCGCAGATAAAGCTAATAAGCATCATTAAAGGATTAAAGATCGTGGCTGCGGTGATTTTGGGCAGAACAAGAAAGCCTGCCGAATTGATTCCCATCATCTCCATGGCGTCGATTTGTTCCGTAATGCGCATACTTCCCAACTCTGAAGCAATGTTTGAACCCACTTTTCCCGCAATGATCAGCGCTATTAAGGTAGAAGAGAACTCCAACACCAGGCTCTCGCGAACCATATACCCCACATACATCTTGGGGATAAAGGGATTCTCAAGATTAGAAGCAGTTTGTACCACCAAAACGGCGCCGACCGCTAAAGAAATGATCATAATCAGCGGGATTGTTTGAATACACAATTTATCTAATTCAATAAAAAAGTAGCGCCAAAATATGCGCCATTTCTCCGGCTTTACAAACACCCTCTTCATTAAGAGGCTATAAGATCCAATCAGTTTTATGCCGTTTTGAATGTTCATACTGTTAACGATTCGTGCCACAAAGGTAACATTTATGAGGTGATTTCACGCATTTATATATCTTTGTCGTGCTAAAAAAAACGCTTGAACCTGCTTTACCATTTGGGGCTCTGGTTGTATCGCCTGATTGCACGCCTGATGTCCCCGTTTTATACCAAGGCGGCCCTCTTTACAGAAGGGCACAATGGACTTATCTCCAAAATAAAACAACAGATTTCCCACGACAATCCGATTGTTTGGTTTCATTGCGCCTCTCTGGGAGAGTTTGAGCAGGGTCGTCCCATTATAGAGGGGTATAAGGTCAGAGAACCTGATCACAAGATTTTGCTCACATTCTTCTCTCCATCGGGATATGAGGTAAGAAAGGGAAGCCCTTTAGCCGATTGGGTTTTTTACATGCCATTGGATACCAGACGTAATGCCAGAAGGTTTTTAGATATTGTACAACCTTCAAAAGCGATATTCGTTAAGTATGAGTTTTGGTATAACTTTTTGATAACTTTAAAGAAGCGGAGGATTCCCACCTACGTTGTTTCGGCTACATTTCGTCCCTCGCAACCCTTCTTCAGGTGGTACGGTGCATTTTTTCGCAGAATGCTCCGCAACATTACCCTTTTGTTTGTCCAAAATCAGAGTTCCAAAGAGTTGTTGCTTCAAATCGGTTTTATGAACACTGTAGTAGCGGGAGATACTCGCTTTGACCGTGTATGGGCACAATCGCAGCTACCATGTCATTTGCCTGTTGTTGAGGCATTCTGTGATCAGACAAAAAAACAAGAGATTTGCGTTGTTGGCAGCTCCTGGCCTCAAGACGAAGCGTTGTTGTTGCAAGCCCTCAGGGAGCGCCCTGCTTTGAGCCTGATTATAGCTCCCCACGAAATAGATTCATCTCACATTGATCAAATCATGGAGCGGTTTGCCTCTTTTCATCCTACCCGATACAGCCACACCCCAATTGCCGGAGGGCTCTCGTCGGATTCAAGGGTTCTGGTTATAGATACAATAGGTCTCCTCTCATCACTTTATAGGTATGGATCAATAGCTTATGTTGGTGGCGGCTTTGGAGACGGAATCCACAACATTCTGGAGGCAGCGGTATATGGAATTCCGGTTCTTTTTGGTCCCCGCTACCAAAAATTCAATGAAGCAACAGATTTAGTCTCTTTGGGAGGGGCGCGATCGATACAAACAGACAGAGAACTTATTGCTCAAATGAGAGAGTGGATCGACACGCCCCAAAATTGCATAGAAGCAGGGCAAATCTGCGGGCATTATGTAAAAGAGCATGTGGGAGCAACAGGGACAGTTTTGGAACATATCTCACTTAACTTGTAAAAACGATGGGAGTGGCGACTATACATTTACGATATCTTGCAAAAACACATCCAATTTTAACACACGTTCAAGAGGTGCTCTGTAAACTGCGTAAAACGAGGTTGTCCCTGAGCGGTAGCGGCTCCACAGTCCGCTGCAACGTAGAGCAAGGGCGCGCCTGAGGCAGCGGCGTGCAGGCGGGAAGTGAGGCCATAGTGTCCCATCCCAAAGGCGACGATTTTGCCGGTGAGGCACTCTTCTCTATAGAGAGACAATAGCTTGGCTTCATCGTAAGTGTCGCGGCAGTGTGCCACAATCTTGACTAAGCCGGCGCCGCCAAGAAGTGCTTTTTTTGCCATTGTGCACAAGTCTGCACGGTCAGGTGTAGCGTCGTGATGATGAAATGAGGTGATGATTTTAACGCCGTACTTTTGTGCAGCGGTGTGGAGCGGCTCTCTAAAATGTTGAGGCGTATCGTGTTCTAAATCAATGTAGGCAGGCGCAAAGGGGAGCAGGGCAAGAAAGAGGTTGTATCTGACTTCTTGTGAAATCTTTCCAACACGGCACGTCAATATGATTTTGTGGCTGTTTTCAATAAGGAGGGGAGTGAGCGCTTCAACCACTTCAGTTTCTGTTGCTTCATCCCTAAACATCAAGTCAATGCGTAACTCTAATAAATCAGCCTTGTTCAGAGAATCAAGCCATTGCTCTTTCCAATCTTGCGATAGACAAATGCACAGTTTCATGTGGATATTTCGATTATTTCATCTACCGGAATTTCAAATTGACACGGCACACCCGGCTCTTTGAGCAATATAAATCGAATCGTTTTGTCTTCTCGTTTTTTATCAAAAAGGATTGTCTTGGAGAGCTCGGACAGGGTACACGGCAATTGTGTGGGCAAAGAAAGTTGCTGATAAAGTGTTATGATACGTGGTAAAAGCGATCTGTCCAACTGTACATATTTTTCAGAAAGCGCTATGGCATACAACATACCCACAGCAACAGCCTCTCCGTGGCTATAACAACAAGAGACCGCCTCTATGGCGTGCCCGACCGTGTGTCCAAAATTCAAAATCCGACGCAGTCCGTGTTCATGTTCATCCTTGCCTACAACATGACACTTGAACCGGTGTGATGCTGCCAAAATGTGCTCAATTGGCTCGGATTCTAAAGCCAAAAGGGCTTCAGTATGCTCTTCTATGTACTCCAAAAGTGCAGGGTCGCCAATTAGGGCGTGTTTAATCACTTCTCCCAAGCCGCAACGAACCTCTTTTAGAGGGAGTGTCCGCAACAGCTCGGAATCGCATAGTATCCACTGTGGCTGTGTAATGCAGCCAATCATATTTTTTATTCCTTCAAAATTGACGCCATTTTTTCCGCCAATGGCGGCATCGGCCTGCGCCAGTAGAGTAGTGGGTACCAAGGCAAAAGGAACGCCACGCATATAAACAGAAGCCACAAACCCTGTGATGTCGCAAACGATTCCTCCACCCATTCCCACCAGCCACACCGCTTTGTCAGCCTTGTGTTTCACCAGCTCGTCAAAGATTTTTTTAACCGTCTCAAGGCTTTTATTTTTCTCGTGTGCATCAATCAAAATTTTGGGAAAAGGAGGCAGTTGATCTTTGTAAAGTTCGTCCACATTTTTGTCCACCAACAGAATGGCGCGTTTCTCCTTTAAAAGATCAGAAACCGTATTGAGGGAGCCAATATAGATACCGTTCTCCAACCCCTTTCGCTCATCCGGATGCATGATCTCATGCTGACACAAAACAGCTTCGTGATGAATCAGGGCAAAAAGCTGTTCCAAAAAAAGGGGAGAGACACCGTAGATATCTCCCTGCTGTTGAATACGTGTAACAATCTCGTTCCAACGTTTTTGCTGAAAAATGGTCATGCTGCCTTCCCGTTTAATCGATCCAATTTCTTTCACAATCTGCATTCGTTGCGCCAAGAGAGCCACCATTTGATCGTCGCATAAATCTATCTGCATCCTCAACTCTTCTAATTGAGCGCTTAAACGGCGATTGGGAGCTTCGGGAGAACGCGATTTAAGATGTTGTATCAAATGTTCAAACTCCGTAAGTGTTAACTGCTGACGTGCATCGCTCAGGGCTTCAGAGGGATTGGGATGTACTTCAATCATAAGTCCGTCAAAATGGAGGTCGATGGCTTGCTGGGCAATTGACGGTACCAGCCGGCTGCTTCCCGATATGTGGCTGGGGTCGCAAAGCATGGAAATATGTGGCATACATCGCTTTAGCTCCATGGGAACCATCCAAATGGGCGAATTTCTATATCCATCCGATTTATACACACTAAATCCGCGATGAATGGCCACAGGGTCGGTGATCCCGGTTTTATGAAATCGTTCTAATGCACCCAACCAGAGTGCAATATCGGGATTGACAGGATTCTTTACAAATACCTTGATACCGGTTCCGGCTAAAGCAGAAGCGATCTCTTGCACAGCAAAAGGATTTACCGTTGTTCGTGCACCGATCCACACCCCTTTGAGCCCTGCTTTCAGAACCTCTTCCACATGTGCCGGAGAAGCCACTTCGGTTGCCGCTGGCAGTTGAAACTCAGCTTGGATATGAGATAGCCAGCCGAGCGCCTCAACGCCTAAGCCTTCAAAATCTCCCGGATGTGTGCGTGGTTTCCAGACGCCGGCGCGAAAAAAATCAACGCCTATTCGCTTCAATACCTGCGCAGTATGGCGCAATTGTTCCAAAGACTCTGCGCTGCAAGGGCCTGCTATGACAAAAGGTCGATTCACATTAGGGCTCTTGAATCACTTTACGTACCTCCCGTTTCCCCTCTTTCCAGCGCGGAATATTAATTTTGGGACCCACAACCTCCACCACCTTAGCGGCCAAAATGGAGCCGATATTGCCACATTTTTGCAGCGGAAGCCCAAGCGAATGGCCATACAAAAATCCTGCGGCATAGAGGTCGCCTGCACCTGTGGCATCTACTGCCTCTGCGGGCCAGGCCTCAATCTTGCAAAACTCATTTCCGCTTTTGACCATAGAGCCCTCTTTGCCGATCTTAACCACAGCAACTTTGCACACTTTGGCAAGAATATCGACCGCATTACGTGGCTCAGCACCTGTAAAAGCCAACGCCTCGTGCTCATTGGCAAAGACAATATCTACATAATTTTCCACAATGTCGTGCAGGAAAGCTTCGTTTGATTCCACCACATTATAACTCGCCAAGTCGATCGAAATCACCATTCCGGCCGCACGGGCAAGTTTTACCGCTTTGCGTACCAAGTCTTGATTTTGAACCAAGTATCCTTCAAGGTGAAAATAATCGTAACCCGAAAAATAGAGCGGCTTCAAATCATCGGGACACAACTCAAGCGCGGCCCCAAGATAGGTAGCAAATGTGCGCTCGGCTTCAGGAGCCGTAATAAAAACCATTGCCCGTCCTGATGCCGCCTCTCCCTGAAAAAGCATGGAACTGATCCCATTACGCACCTGATCGGAGTGAAAAAGCGCGCCAATCTCATCGTCACCCACCTTGCCTATAAACCCCGATGGCATACCCAGCACAGCCGTTCCCGTAATGGTGTTGGCGCACGACCCACCCGCTACATACTGTATGCCCAAAGGTTTCAGGGTTTGCCAGATTTTATCTCCGGTTGCCATATCTACGTGTTGCATACTTCCTTTACGAAGGTGAAAGTAGTTGAGCAGAGAATCGTCGGGCAGTACCGCCAGAATATCGGTTAATGCATTTCCAATGCCAAGAATAGATTTCATTTGATATGGTTCCATATTGATGATCGTTGATGGTTCAGGCAACAAATGTACGCATTTTAGGTTGATTGGTCAAAAGTGTTTACAGCGACGGACCAGTCAGGTATATGGCAAACTTTCCCTTGATCAAAGTTCATATCATTACTAGTAAACCACTTATATTGTTCTTTGTTAAAAACAAACAGATGGTCAAACGCCCCATAGTACAAACGCAGGAAGCGGCGGACACGGCTTTGGTTGCGGCTGTCAAAATTCAAAACGTTGCGGCAGTACGCCATCCAATCATGATGAACAAAGAAACTTGCCGGGACCGAATAGGCGTATTTGAGATAGAGTCCCAAAGCACCCATAACGCCCTCTGTAGAGCAAATTACGCGGTCATACTCCCGTTCGTGGAAAAGGTGGTGAAGTTCCAAAAAATTGGGTATACGTAAGGGCAAGTCCGGGTAAAGCGCTATCTGAAATTCGCATAAGGGCTTCATAACAATCAGATGGTCGTCGTTTTTGAGCGTATTGCTGCACACAAGGAGATCAATAGGCAGATTGCGATGTTTGATTTCGCGGTGTATTGCCTGCAATGCTGACGATACGTCGTTATTCTCCTCAAAGGTATCGGTCAACCAGAGGGCGCGTTGGGGGTGGCGATATTTACCGAGATGTGACGAAAAGTCCTTTAGGAAAGGGCGATTGTTGAACATCACCCTTGCGCTTGTAAAGTGCGCCGACAGCAACAGCAACGAGCCAAGAAAAGGAAAAGGAAGACCGTCAAGGAATCCATTAACGTCTATACCGTTTGCGGTTTTACTTCGTTTTTTGGTGTAGGCGCGTATGTTGCTGGGAAGCTCAAGTTGTGAGATGATCTCTTCTACATCCGAGAGCTCTAGTTGCTTGATCCACTTTGATTTTGACAATTTTTGAGCCAGCCGCAAAGAGAGCAGTTCATTGAGATGCCTGTTGATCGAATAGATCGAATTGTAGTAATCTTTGGCTTTTGCGATTTTAACGACATCATCAAACACGGGTTTGTATGCTGATGTCACAATCAGTTTTTTCAGAAACGAAGGCGATTGTCCCAGCAGGGCGTTATGGAAAACGTGGATAAACGACATGGTGACCCTGTGTCGCTGCGCCTCTGCAAAAGCATTGGTTACAAGCATCGCAAGCAGCTTGCTTGATGTGTCGCCCTTGTGCAGCATAATACGCATCAGCCCGGGGTCTTTGTGGTTGATGGCGATCTGGCAAACGTAGTCTAAAAACGAGATCGTGAGTTTTTCTGTGTTTTGGTGCGAGCCAAACGGTATCATGTCGCCGCGCCTTAGCGCTTCTAATGCCAATTGTGATTTACTTGTGGTCAGCAGTCGTTTTTGCAGGTCGGGAACATAGAGATAACTTCCGGTCAATCCGGCAAAAAATCCCATGTGACTGTCAGAGCCGCCAGAGAGCGACTTTTTGTACGGATTAAGGCAATAGCGTTTAGGATCAATTTTATACTTCTCAGACAACGCTGTGATTTTGGCTGGCGTAACACTATCAATCCACTCCTTTACCAACATGTTTTGCCATGTGTCGCGTTGTCCGTTGATCATTTCAAAACGTTCAAAAATCAGCAACATCTTGTCAAAAAATTCCATTGGAGGCATTTTGCTTCCGGCGTAATGGTAGAGCGGATGGGCCCAAATGGTGGGGATTTGGTTGGCGCAGGCGTATTCCTGAAAATTGTAGATGTCTTTACGAAGTTCGTTCAACAGTTTTTCCTGTTGAGGAGTAAATCCATAAGTCAACACATGAATACCCATATTAAAGTCTGGTACCCAGCAGCTAAACTCGGCAGCGGTAAGCACATCAGTACTGGCTTCCTGCAAGGCGTAGCATGAACGTGCATTGTTGTGGTTGGTGATGGTCAATACTTCGCAACCATTTTTATGAAGCTCTTCCACTACTTTATATGTGGGTATCCACGTTTCGGGAACATTTAGAATGCGACCAAGCAATTCGTCAGGCTCGTCGCTGTTGCAGTCATGGCAATGCAAGTCTATTTTTAAAAGGTTTTCACGGGGATATTTTTCAAATTGTTCTACAAGATAATGGTCAAGAGCATATTTCAGTTCCGATTGAAGGGTGTTCATCTGGTATTTTTTTTAATTTTTACAAAAATAGAGATCTTTTCCCAATCGTGTATTAAATCGTGTATATTTGCCCTCGATTATGAAAAAAGTCGTTTCATACATACTATTTTTGTGTTTGGCTGCTATTTTGCTATGGTTCTCTTTTAAAGAGGTTAAATGGAGCGATTTTATTGACGGATTACAAACGTCTAATTACTATTGGATTGGCGCCTCTATGGTATTTGGAGCGCTCTCTTTTTGGATACGCGCCATGAGGTGGAGGCTTCTGATAAATGGGGCCGGATACCAGACCGGCAGAAAAGGTGTTTTTGATGCCGTGAACATTGCCTACCTTACAAATTTTGCCATTCCACGCGCCGGAGAAGTGGCTCGTTGCGGTGTTGTAGCCAAAACAGATGGCGTCCCTTTTGACACATCTTTGGGGACTGTATTGCTGGAAAGAGCGATTGATGTTTTATCTCTTTTGATCATTACCGCTTTTGTGATTGTTTTGCAATGGGACGTATTTGGTCTCTTTATAGTACAACAGCTTTGGAATCCTTTTTCGGAGACGCTTGGCGGTAATACCGTCTATATCATTGGTATACTTTTAATATTGACAGGGATCTTTGTCCTGATGATTGTCTATTGGAAACGTCTTGAAAAGTGGTTTGTTTTTAGGAAAATCGGCCATTTCATTACCGGAATATACAGTGGTCTCAAAAGCGGTTTGATGATGCGCCAAAAAGTTCCTTTTGTTGGCTACACATTGATCTTGTGGTTTCTTTATTGGGCCATGTGCCGCTGCACCATGCTCGCTTTTCCTGCGGTGGCTCAACTAAACTCATTAGATGCCATCTTTTTAATGGCAGTGGGAAGTATGGGGTGGGTGGTGCCTGTGCAAGGTGGAATCGGAGCGTATCACTTTATTGTATCACTGGCGCTGGCATCCGTATATGGGATTAGCCAGACGCAAGGCGTTGTATTTGCAACCATTTCACACGAATCCCAAGCCCTGACAATGATCGCTTTTGGGCTCTTTTCAGTGATTAGGATCGGAATGGCTAAAAAGACTTTCCGGAAGCAAGCTCTACCAAATAGGTAAAGATGTGAAAGAAGTCGTCCAATCCGCGTGAAGTAGCACTTTCCGGATGAAACTGTACAGAAAAAACACGGGGATTTCCGATCATCTCCATTGTCTCGACTACGCCATCTTTGGAACGACCTGTCACAACAAAACCGGGAGCTACATCTTTTACTGCCTGATGATGAAAGGAATTGGTAACAATGGTAGTTGTTCCCAAAATTTTTGCAAAGAGTGATCCTTTGTCTAACTCAACAGTGTGCGTGCCGTACCATGATGGCGCTTGTTGTCTATGTTTGACCAGATTAGGAGATCTTAGCTGTGAAGGTATGTCTTGATAGAGCGTTCCTCCACAAGCAACATTCATCAACTGATGACCGCGACAGATGCCCAATAGAGGGATTCCTCTCTCAAGCGCTAAATTAATCAGAGCAATATCAAAGGCATCCCTTTCAGGATCAATTTCGCCTTGAGCGGGAATGGGCTCTTCGTTGTAATATTTGAGCGGATCGATATCTTCTCCGCCTGTCATGATGAGTGCGTCAATAGAGGCAACCATCTTTTTTAACACTTCTGGATTGTTGTTAATTGGCAAGATGATGGGGACACCGCCGGCTCGTAAGACAGATAAAATGTAGGTGGAGTTCACTTGAGTGGAGCCGCCTGATGTGTGCGTACCAGAAATTCCGATTAACGGAAGTTTTGTAGACTGGGCAAGTAAAATGCCTGTAAAACAGGACATAAGAAGAAGTAGAGAGAAGCGTTTCATAAAAAAAGCATTAAGTGAAGATACAAATATAGTCGTTTCTGTTCTTTTTAGGAAAATTTTTTTTAAAAAAAATAGAAAAATAAAATAGAAATTGTATAAGTTGGAAGAATTTCTAAACAAAAAAATAGCAAAACTGTTATATAAAGGGGGTGTATAGGGACCATGTCTGACGCTTAAAAGTTATATTTGCTTATTTACAAAAATATAACAATTATCTGTATTTCCCGTTCTCTTCTTCAAGAATCTTTACGTAGCTATCGTAGCGTTCAGGAGAGATGATACCTTTATTTAATCCATCCATTACCGCGCAATCGGGTTCATGAGTGTGTGTACATGGATTAAAACGACAATTGATAGCTGCTTTAAAAAGCTCAGGGAAAAAGTGATACACCTCTTCTTTTCCCACTTCTACCAGACCAAATCCCTTGATGCCAGGAGAGTCGATGACAAAGCCATCTGCGACCGGAAACATTTCGTAAAAAGTAGTGGTGTGTTTTCCCTTTAAATGATAATCTGAGAGCACGCCTGTCCGTAATGTCAAATCACAGCCTAAAGCATTGATTAAAGAAGATTTCCCTACTCCGGAAATGCCGGAGAAGAGGGATACCCTCCCCCCTCTGACTGGAGCGTTTGATTGGTTGCAAATCGCTTTTCTTAGTCGGTCAACTCCTTCTCCGGTAAGGGCCGACGTCTCCCAAACCGGATAACCAGCGCCTTCATAGACCTCCTTAAAACGAGCGATCACTTTCGGGGCCAATTTCCGTTGAATATCAATTTTATTTAAAACAATGACTACCGGAATCTTATACGCCTCGCAGGTCATCAGGAAGCGGTCAACAAACTCCCAGCGTGTTTCGGGCAAAACCATGGTTACAATCAAAAAAGCTCCGTCCAGGTTAGCGGCAATAATATGCTCCTGACGAGAAAGATTGGATGACTTTCTGATAATATAATTCTTTCTTTGATGTACAACTGTAATCACTCCGTCTGTAACTTCCACTTTGTCGCCCACGGCAATGGGGTTGGTGGTGGCGCTTCCTTTGAGCCGGATTTTTCCCCTAACCACACAAGGAACAGGTTCCCACAAGGGCAGGGGTGAAACCAAATAATGGCTGCCGGTATGTTTGACAACGGTATGTGACATAACGCCGCGAAGATACTTATTTCTTTAAAGCAGTGCGCAAAGAAATTTTCGCTATATTTGTACATTGATTGGTTTATCAGCATGTTTTCGATAAAGGAGATTGTTAACCGGATAGAGAAAGAGTTGGCAGCGTTGCCATTTGATAATGAGCCACAGGCTTTGTACCAACCGGTTGCCTATATGATGGCAGTAGGTGGTAAAAGGCTTAGGCCAGCGCTTTGCCTCCTTTCGTATCAGTTGTTTGCCCAAGAGATTGACGATCGGGTGTTGATGCCGGCTTTAGGATTAGAGCTATTTCACGCTTTTACGCTGGCGCACGACGACATCATGGACGGTGCCGACATCAGGCGTGGACAGCCCACA
>WQYK01000006.1 GCA_009781275.1 Bacteroidales bacterium
GAATGCAATGCTGATTGCCTGTGAGAGGAATAGGGTTACGCCGATCGTGGAGCCGATGTTGAGTCCAAACGAGCGCGAGATGATAAAGTAGGCTCCTCCGCCCTCGACGCGGGTATTGGTGGCAAGCTCCGAGATGGCCAATGCGGTGGGAACGGTAATCAGATGCCCCAGAATGATGATACAGAGTACCCCAAAGAAGCCGAGCGTACCGGTGGTAAGTCCAAGACGGAGAAAGAGAATCGCACCAAGAATAGATGAGATAGCGGTAAAATAGACAGGAAGTGTTCCCAATCCTTTTTTATCCTCCGATGCTCTATTTTTGTTTGCGCTCATGGGGCAAAGGTATAAAAAATAATTGTCATTAATAGCTGCTCCATGGTGTCAACGTTGGGCGGCATTTGGGTCATCAACTCAAATGAGGGAACGGCTTGGTGCAGCAGCCAGCGCTCACCACCAATGTATTTAGCGCCTGCCTGACGCGCCTGCCTCTCTAGGGGGCGGACGGAGTAGGAGGCGTCGAGGATGGTTTGAGTTGGGTTAAAATTAAGAATTTGCGTCTCGGGAACAGATAGGGGGAGGGTGTTTATGATGAGGCTGCATGCAGGAAGATAATCGTTGGCTTGAGAAAGGGAGAGTGGGGTGATGGGGTGTCCACAAAAAGTGTCGGGAATATGCGTTGGTGTTCGGTTGGCCCAAAAGAGGTTGGCCCCTGCTTTGAGCAATGTGTATGCGGCCGCTTTTGCCGCCCCACCGGCTCCCAACAGCAGGCATTCGGTATTTTTTACCGTAGTTTTTGCCTCCTCCAGAGTACGTGCTACTGCTAAATAGTCCGTATTATAAGCAATAAGCACATCCCCCTCTTTGATAATCAAGTTACAGGCGCTAATAGTTGTGCACTCTTCTGTTTGCCTGTGGACAAAGGGGAGGATTGAAGCCTTAAAGGGAGCTGTAACATTTATCCCCCTAAATCCTCCTGCCATAAACAGGTGCACCGCTTCAGTCGAAGTGGGGGCCTCAATGAGTTGGTAGCTGAATTTGCCTTGGGGATAAGCCGCCTCAAAAAGACGTGGGCTCAAGCTGTGGGTAATCGGATGACCGCAAAGGCCAAAGCGCATTACGGTCATATTGTTTTTCATACTTTGGATGTTCTTTGTCTGACCGCCTCAAATACCAAAACGGCTGCCGACACCGATACGTTAAGCGAATCTAATGAGCCCCTCATGGGAATTTGGATGCAAGCTCGGGCAGCTTCTTTCCAAATGGAACTAAGTCCGTGAGCTTCAGAGCCAACAGCAATGGCACACCCCAATCGGTAATCCTGACTGTGATAGGAAACAGCATTCTGAAGGGTGGCGGCGTAGATATCTATACCCTGTTGCTGTAGCCACGCTACAGCCTCTGTTGAGCAGCACGCCGCCACCTGACGGGTAAAGAGGGCGCCCAAGCTGGCCCGAATCAGGTTGGGGTTGTAGAGGTCGCATAGCGGGTCGCACACAAGCACTGCGTCTACCTGCGCCGCGTCTGCGGTACGAAGCATGGCGCCAATGTTTCCCGGCTTCTCGATTGCTTCGATAACCAAAACCAAAGGCCGGGGCGGGAGGTTGAGGGCCGAGAGGCTGCGCTCTTTACGATGCATCACAGCAATCACCCCTTCTGTGCTCTCCCTGTATGCCATTTTTTTGTAGACGTTTGGAGCGACAGGCTGGCAGAGAAACTCAGGCGGCAGAGCAAATTGTTGGTGGGGATTGGAGACAATGTGGGGCAGGTAGTAGAGCGCCTGAGGAGCATAATCGGCAGCCAGCGCCATAGAGAGTTCCCGGGCTCCTTCTACCGCAAACAAAGCGCTGTTACGTCGCTCTTTTGGTTTTTCCAGAAGAGCCAAAACGCCTTTAATTTTTGGATTGTGCACCGATTCAAGAAGAGGAAGCACCGCAGGATGGTATTAAATTTTTGGGCTTTTAGGCATCTCGTCCTCAAGGTCAATGGCCGGTTTGGTCTTGCCATCCGATTCAGGTCGCATTTGGGGAAAAAACAGTACATCCTGAATCGAAGAGGAGTTGGTCATGAACATCGTCAGGCGGTCAATCCCTATTCCCATACCCGATGTGGGGGGCATGCCATATTCCAAAGCCCTCACAAAGTCCATGTCGATATACATCGCCTCATCGTCCCCCTTTTCCTTAAGTTTAAGCTGCTCGTTAAAACGCTCCAACTGGTCTACCGGGTCGTTTAGCTCGCTGTAGGCGTTGGCTAACTCTTTGCCGTTGACAAAAAGTTCAAACCGCTCTGTGAGTTTTGGATTGTTCCGATGGCGTTTGGTCAAAGGAGAGGTCTCTTTGGGGTAGTCAGTGATAAAGGTTGGCTGAATCAGGTGTTTCTCGCAATATTCCCCAAAAATGGCATCAATCAGCTTGCCCACGCCCATGGTCTTATTGGTGGGAATGTTGAGCCTTTGACAAGCTTCTCTTAGCTCCGCTTCTCCCATATCGGATACATCCACCCCTGCATACTCCTTAATGGCATCGAGCATGGGAAGTCGGCGGTAGGGGGCCTTAAAGTCGATTTCGTGCGTTCCTAACTTCACTTTGGTTTGTTGATGCAACGCATTGGCCACGCGCTCAAGCATCTCTTCTACAAAGTTCATCATCCAAAAGTAGTCCTTGTAGGCTACGTAGATTTCGAGAACGGTAAATTCGGGGTTGTGGGTGCGGTCCATCCCCTCGTTGCGAAAATCTTTGGCAAACTCATATACACCCGGGAATCCGCCTACAATCAGACGCTTTAAATAGAGTTCGTTGGCAATACGCATGTAGAGCGGAATATCCAATGCGTTGTGGTGGGTAATAAAGGGCCGGGCAGCGGCTCCTCCGGGAATCGATTGCAAGATGGGAGTCTCCACTTCCAAGTATCCCTGTTCATTAAAGAAGTTTCGCATGGTGTTAATAATCATGCATCTTTGTACAAAAACATCTTTCACTTGCGGATTTACAATCAAGTCAACATAACGCATGCGGTAGCGTTGCTCCGGGTCGGTAAAGGCGTCGTAAATGTGCCCCTCCTTCTCCTTTACAATGGGCAACACCCTAAGCGATTTGCTCAGAACGGTCAACTCTTTGGCATGGACAGAGTACTCTCCTGTTTTGGTAATAAAGGCGGAGCCCTTGATGCCGATAATATCCCCGATGTCGAGTAGTTTCTTAAACACGACGTTGTATAACTCTTTACTGTCCCCGGGGCAAATGTCATCCCGCTTGATGTATATCTGGATGCGACCCATCTCGTCTTGCAGCTCAATAAAGGCCGCAGCGCCCATGATGCGGCGCGACATCATGCGGCCCGCAATGGAGACATCCTGATAGTTCTCCAATTCGGGATTGTAGTTCTCGATTATTTCTAAGCTGTTTGCTGTAATTTCATAAGCAGCAGCAGGATAAGGGTCGACGCCCATCTCCTGAAGTTGCCTTAGAGAGTCTCTTCTAATCTGTTCCTGTTCGCTATATTCGGCCATGTGTTGTTGGGTTGTAAAATTAAGTGGGGCAAATTTAGTATAAAATTTGATGTTTTTGTGATATGTTTTATTATCTTTGTACGAATTATTTATTATGTTCGATAAAAAGTGGATTGTTAAAGAGCCCGGAAACCCTGCGCTTGTGCGGCAAATTGCTGCCGAGTTGGGGATTGACCAGTCTTTGGCCAATCTGCTGGTACAAAGAGGAATAAAGAATTTCGCTCAAGCTAAAAGCTTCTTTCGCCCACAATTAGAGTCGCTTCATGACCCTTTTTTGATGAGGGATATGGATTTAGCGGTAGCGCGATTGGACAAGGCGCTCAGGTGTGAAGAAAAAATTTTGGTTTACGGAGACTACGATGTAGACGGAACCACAGCGGTGGCGCTCATCTACTCTTTTCTTCGCAATTTTAGCCCCAACATTTCGTACTACATCCCCGACCGGTACATTGAGGGTTACGGAATCTCCTATATGGGAATCGATACGGCAAAAGAGCAGGGTGTTTCGCTGATTATTGCCCTCGATTGCGGCATCAAGGCGATTGAAAAAGTGCACTATGCCAAAGAGCGGGGAATTGACTTTATTATATGCGACCACCACCTTCCCGACGAACGATTACCTGATGCCATAGCGGTTCTGGACCCCAAACGGAGCGATTGCCACTATCCTTTTGACGACTTATCGGGCTGTGGAGTAGGATTTAAACTGTTACAGGCATTTTGTATACATCGGAATATCTCATTTTCTGAGCTGGTTCCTCTTTTGGATTTATTGGCTGTGAGCATCGCATCCGACCTGGTCTCGATAACGGGAGAAAACAGGATACTGGCCCATTATGGGTTAAAACGGTTAAATGAATCGCCCAGAAAAGGATTGCTTTCGATTATTAAACTTTCTGGATTAGAGAAGCACCAAATTTCGATTGATGACATTGTGTTCAAGATTGGCCCTCGCATCAACGCCGCCGGCCGGATGGAGTCGGGAAAGACCGCCGTTGACTTGTTGATTTCGCTCACAGACGAAGAGGCGTTCCAAATCGGAGCCACCATCAACACCCACAACAACGACAGAAAGAGCATCGACAGAGAGATTACCCAGGAGGCGATTGCCATGGTCAAAGACGCCTTTGACTTTAGCACCGCAACATCTACAGTTGTATATAACCCCAACTGGCACAAAGGAGTAGTGGGCATTGTGGCCTCTCGTTTGGTAGAGACCTACTATCGCCCCACCATTGTGCTTACTCAATCCAACGGTTTTGTAACCGGCTCGGCCAGAAGTATTCCCGGATTTGACCTCTATGAAGCGATTGAGGCTTGCTCCGACCTGCTGGAGAACTTTGGCGGGCACATGTACGCCGCCGGATTGACCATGAAGGAGGAGAACCTGCCCATCTTCCGCGCCCGATTTGAACAGATTGTGGCCAAAAAGATAACAGAAGAGATGTTAACCCCCTTGGTCAACATAGATACCTTTCTCGACTTTAAACAGATTACCCCCAAATTCTTTAGGCTCCTCAAACAGTTTCAGCCCTTTGGCCCGGGCAACATGTCTCCCGTCTTTATCACAGAAAACGTCTACGACAACGGAAACGGCCGCTTAGTCGGCTCCGAGGGCGGTCACCTCAAATTGGAATTAATTCAGGAAGACGAGCCCTACCGCCCCATCTCCGCCATCGCCTTTAACCAGTCAGAACACTTTGCCTATATGCAGGGCGGCAATCCTGTCGACATTTGCTACTCCGTTGCGGAGAACTATTACAGGGGGATTGCAAATATTCAGTTGAGGGTTAAGGATATTAAGGTGCGGGAGGTGATTGTGTAGGGTTAGCACTTCCAGTGCGCAGCCTCGTAAATGTGTCGGCGTTGGGCTAACAAGTTGCGGATGTGGCTAAGGAGTTGTTCAGGGGTTTGAGCGGGCAGGAGGGGACGGAGGCGGGTGGGGGTGTGATGCAGGCGTTCGCAGAGGATTTCGGGACTAACTTCTAAGTAGATGACAAAGCCGTTGGACTTCATAAAGGGGAGGTTTTGTTGGTAGCAGGGAGCGCCGCCGCCGCAGGCAATGATGCAGTTTGGTATCTCAGATTTGGGGTCTTTGATTTGTGTGATGGTTTTGTGTAAAACGTGTTGCTCTATCTTTCTAAATCCCGACTCTTGTTCACGTGCAAAGAGCTCCGGAATGGCGCTGCCGCTATGGCGTTCAATTTCGTCATCCAAATCAATAAATTGATAACCAAGTTTTTTTGCCAGGGCTTTTCCTAAGGTGGTTTTGCCTGCGCCCATAAAGCCTATAAGAAAGACGAGCATGGAGGGCTGTTTGACTAAAAAAGTGTGGGTTGGGGCGTGTTGTTTGCTTCGCTTGTTGCGTCGTTTGGTTCGTCGTCGGAGCCATTTGGTTCGTCTTCTGAGCCAATTATTTCTAATGACTCTTCTTTAAGCTCTTTTTGAAGAGGTTCAATAAATGCAACCGAGCCGACTTCAAAGTTGGTGAGTCTTTTTCCTTTGGCGCGGAAGCTCTTTGCTCCAATGAACTCTTCTACATCCACATTTTCCGGCGCACGCTTGGTATGTTTTCCACCAAAAGTGATTTCCACTTGCGGATAGAGGTCTTGAGAAATTGCTACCAAATAGGAGCCTTCCTGCTCCGATATGTAAGATTGCGATTGGTTGTCAGAAGGCTCAAATCTAAAGCGTTTGACGTAGAATGCGCTGAGTTCGGCATCAAAATAGGCGGCGGCAAAGACTTTTTGGGTATCCAATTTTTGGATGTGGAGCAACTCTCCCTGATAGCGGTTGCTGAGGTCAAAATTGGTGGTGTAGAAAGTGCCGTTTTTAAAGATGGCAATGATGCGCTCTCCCTGCAAAAAGTCTCCCAGATAGGCGCCCCTTTCGTCGGTGTTGAGTCGCTGGATATCGGCGTCAAACCAAATAGACTGGCCGCCAAGGGTGGCAACCCCTTTCTCTTTGAGTTGTATTTTGTGTACGGTATTGCGGGTAACGGTGTTTCCCCGGGAAGCACGCCCCTTGACCGCCAGCTCTCCAAAAGCGTATTCGAGAATCAGTTTTTTTAACTTGGGGCGCGGTTTAAGGAATATCTTTACGACCTCTGCTTCTCCATAGGGATTGGCTGTAAACCATAATACCTGAGAGCCCGGCGTCCCTTGTGTAAGGTCGTACTCTTTATCGCGGGTGACTCCGTGAACAGCAAATCGTTTGGCCATGGTGTCGCCCCCTTTTCCGTCTCTATAAATGGCGTTGTAGGTACAGCGCTCGTCGTTCTTCTTAAAGATGGCAGCGTGGATAATGTCTTTGCCAAAAAAGGCTTTATCGCTAATTTTGCTGATGATGTATTTGCCCGATTTGAGGAAGACAATGATGTCGTCAAGGTCGGAGCAATCACACACATACTCTGCGTTTTCATCGCGTTTAAGCTCCATGCCGGCAAAACCCTCCTGACGATTAATATAGAATTTGGCATTGGCAATGACCACCTTGACAGCCTCTATGGTTTCAAAATTGCACAACTCCGTACGGCGTGGGAATTGGGTTCCATATTTTCTCTTGAGTTGCAAAAAATGTCTAATCACATAGTCGTTGAGGTGCGCCAAGTGGTTTTGCACCTCTTCCATCTCCTGCTCCACAGAGAGGATATGCTCTTCTGCCTTTTTAAGGTCAAAACGGGAAATTTTACGGACAGGTTTCTCTACCAATCTGTCCACGTCCTGTGTGGTGATGTCGCGACGTAGCCTGTATCTAAAGGTTTGAAGAGAGTCGTTGATGGCGGCAAGTTGCGCTTCCCATGAGCGCGCCTCTTTCTCCAATTCCCGGTAAATCTTCTCTTCAAAAAATATCTTTTCCAAAGAGGAGAAGTGCCAATCGTTGTTCAGTTCGTCCAAGCGTATCTCCAACTCTTTTTTGAGCAGCTCTTTGGTGTGCTCTGCGCTGTGGCGCAAAATGTCGTGAACGCTCATAAAGTGGGGGTGGTTCTCCTTGATTACGCAGGAGTTGGGCGATATCGATATTTCGCAGTCGGTAAAGGCGTAAAGGGCGTCGATTGTTTTGTCGGGCGATATGTCGCTGGCCAAGTGGATGAGAATCTCTGCCTGTTTGGCGGTGTTGTCGTCTACTTTACGGATTTTGATTTTGCCCTTTTCGTTGGCTTTAAGAATCGATTCGATAAGGGACGAAGTGGTTTTACCAAAGGGAACTTCGGTAATGGAGAGCGTCTTTTTGTCGATTTTATTGATGCGGGCGCGCACCTTAACGGCGCCCTGACGCAGCCCTTGGTTGTATCTGGAGCAGTCGGCCAAACCGCCGGTGGGAAAATCGGGATAGAGCACAAAGTCGTCCCCCTTTAGGTAGGCGACCGATGCGTCGATAAGTTCGTTAAAGTTATGAGGAAGAATCTTGGAGGCAAGTCCAACGGCAATCCCCTCCACACCTTGTGCCAGCAGCAGCGGAAATTTTGCCGGAAGATTCACCGGCTCCTGATTTCGACCATCATAGGAGCTTACCCACTCTGTAGTTTTGGGATTAAAGAGTACTTCGATGGCAAATTTGCTTAGGCGCGCTTCGATATAGCGGGGCGCTGCGGCGTTGTCTCCGGTAAGGGGGTTTCCCCAATTCCCCTGTGTATCAACTAAAAGCTCTTTTTGCCCCAGCTGCACCAAGGCGTCTCCAATGGATGCATCGCCATGCGGATGAAATTGCATGGTGTGACCAATAATGTTGGCTACCTTGTTGTAGCGTCCGTCATCCATACGCTTCATGGAGTGAAGCAGACGGCGCTGTACCGGCTTAAGACCATCGTTAATATGGGGTACGGCGCGCTCCAAGATGACGTAAGAGGCGTAGTCCAAAAACCAATCCTTATACATACCGGTGAGCTTGTATCGCTTTTCACCCTCACGAATCAACTTATCGTACTTGCCGACGCGCACCTGAACGGCCTCAACTACGGCCTCCTCCTCTTGCGGGGTTTGCTCTTCTCCTACCAATTCAAAATCGTCGTTCATGGCTGTTCCTAATTTATGACGCTAAAGCATCTAATTCGACATCTAATTCAATCTCTTCCTCCTCGTTCTCCATGCGCAGGTTTTCGATGATAAAATCTTGGCGGTCGGGAGTATTTTTGCCCATATAAAACTCAAGCAGGTCGTGAATGGTGTCCTCTTTGCTCAGGCGCACGCTGTCTAACCTGATGTTTTCCCCAATAAAGTTGCTGAATTCATCGGGCGAAATCTCACCAAGTCCTTTAAAACGGGTAATTTCGGCTGACACACCCAACTTAGCAATAGCGCGTTCACGCTCATCGTCATGATAGCAATAGAGGGTCTCTTTCTTGTTCCGAACACGAAATAGGGGTGTTTGAAGAATATAGAGGTGACCCTGACGAATCAGGTCGGGGAAAAACTGGAGGAAAAAGGTGAGTAACAGCAGGCGTATATGCATTCCGTCTACATCGGCGTCGGTGGCAATCACCACTTTGTTGTAGCGGAGGTTCTCCAAATCTTCTTCGATATTGAGCGCCGCTTGGAGCAGGTTAAACTCTTCGTTTTCATAAACGATTTTCTTGCTCATACCGTAAGAGTTTAACGGTTTACCCTTTAAACTAAAGACCGCTTGGGTAATGACGTTGCGGCTTTTGGTAATTGAGCCGCTTGCCGAATCTCCCTCAGTGATAAAGAGCATTGTTTCGTTTGCCGACTCGTGTTTGTCGCTATAGTGTACGCGGCAGTCGCGCAGCTTCTTGTTGTGCAGATTGGCCTTCTTTGCCCTTTCGCGCGCCAGTTTCTGAATACCCGAAATCGCTTTACGCTCCTTTTCCGACTCAAGAATCTTTTTGAGC
This sequence comes from Bacteroidales bacterium, assembly GCA_009781275.1. GTDB lineage: Bacteria > Bacteroidota > Bacteroidia > Bacteroidales > UBA932 > WRBG01. The sequence continues at coordinate 9,357 of WQYK01000006.1, forward strand.
AGCGCGTCCGCTACGGAGGAGTTTTTGTGCAAAAAGTTATCTAACTTCTCTTTGAGAAAGTCATTGATGAAGTTACGCACAGAGGGCCCATCCGGCCCCATCTCTTTTGAACCCAACTTGGTCTTGGTTTGCGACTCAAATATAGGCTCTTGTACACGAATACTGACGGCAGCCACAATCGATTGGCGCACATCGGAAGGGTCAAAGTCGCGCCGGAAGAAATCCTTAATCGTTTTGGATACAGATTCGCGAAATGCCGAAAGATGAGTACCTCCCTGCGTGGTATTTTGACCGTTCACAAAAGAGTAGATACTCTCTCCATAGCCGTTGCCATGCGTCAGCGCCACCTCAATATCTTCTCCCTTTAGATAGACTGGCGGATAGAGCGGTTCGTCGCTTAGGTTGTCGTTAAGCAAGTCCAAAAGACCGTTCTTAGAGACGTATTCCGTATTGTTCAATGAGATACGAAGCCCTGCATTGAGGTAACTATAATTCTTGAGCATCTGCTCAATAAATTCCTCGTTAAAGTTACACGTTCCAAACAGCTCCGAATCGGGAACAAAGCGAACCAATGTACCGTTTTTTTGGTCAAAAGATTCCGACTGCTCAATGATTAGGCGACCTTTCTCAAAAGAGGCAGACCGGCTCTCCCCGTCTCTAAACGATTGTATATAAAACGATGACGATAGCGCATTGACCGCTTTTAGTCCCACTCCATTAAGCCCGACCGATTTTTTAAAGGCTTTGCTGTCGTATTTGGCGCCGGTGTTCATGGTGCCGGCAGCGTCTGTAAGTTTGCCCAACGGGATTCCCCGTCCAAAGTCGCGCACGCTCACTACGCCCTCCTCCAAACTAATTTGAATCGCCTTGCCATAACCCATGGCAAACTCATCAATGGCGTTATCAATCACCTCTTTTAGTAGCACGTAAATCCCGTCGTCCGGCGCCGACCCATCTCCCAATTTGCCAATATACATCCCGGGGCGTTTGCGTATATGTACGTGCCATTCAAGGGTTTGAAAGTCTTTTTCTGTGTATGTCTCTGAGGCGTTCATGGAAAAAATTAAGCGCCGCAAAGGTAAAAAAAATACGTTAGGAACTCTCTATTTATCGCAATCAGCGGTTAAATGTTTTTTACAGATTTAATTATCTGCACGCAATGGGATAAATTCCGGTTTTAGAAAGGTTTTTCTGATTTTTTCCGTCCAATGTCATCATGAATATACCGGAATTCCAATCCAAGTCCGATCTTGATGAAGAGAATAATATATACTTTCCGTCCGGTGTGATCTCCGGCGATTCATCCTTAATTTCTGCTTTTGTCAAGCGCGTCTTTTCGCTCCCGTCAACATTCATGATAAATATTTCGGACTTTTCGTTTTCAAAAGAGACATACACAATTTTCTTCCCATCCGGCGTCCATTGGGGATCGCTATTCCCATCCGTTGGCCAACCCGGCCATTTCCGGGGAGATATGGTATTTGTCAGTTGTTTCTGATTGGTCCCATCTGCATTTGCAACTGATATTTGCGAGCTACCCTCTTTTCCGGAAGAGGAATAGGCAATTTTATCACCTTGTGGAGACCACTTTGGAGAGCCCGCATTACTTATGATCATTTGTTGATTTGACCCATCAACATCCATTTTGTAAATATGGTGGCTGTTTCCGACTGATGTGCAGTATGCAATTTGTTTTCCATCCGGCGAAAACGACGGACTGCATGCATTTCCTTCGGTTTGTAAAACTGTATATGTTTTTTCGGAAATATCATAGAGAATGATTTCGCTATTGTCTTCATAGTGGAAAGGACGCTTGACATAAAAAACCTGTCTGTCATCCGGAGACCACCCTAAGCAGCCAAAACCCCTGTATGTAATTTGGTCTATGAAGGTTAAATCAGACCCATCAATGTTGACAATATACAATTCAAATAGTGAACTCGAAAGAGAATAGTCGTGCTCTACAGCAACAAAAAGCAACTTAGTTCCACAATGCGAGCGTACCGGTTTTTGACAATCAACAATCATCTCAACTATTTTTCGCATGCTATTTCCCGATTTATCTGTGGCGCACAAACTCCAGTCGGCGCTATTATGCGTAATCCGTGCGATGAACGCTATGGATGAATAGTCAAATGATTGAGCGATAAAATGAGAATTTTCATCTAAAAAATCGCTTTTGCTGCAAGCATGGCAACAGCATACCATACTTAGCAATGCAGCATATAAGATTAGCTTTTTCATATGATAACGCCTCCTATTCTTTTGGTTCATCCATCCGCCCCATAAACAGAATCGCGCCGGTGCTCTTCTCTTTAATCAGATAGAGGAAGGGGCGGTTGGCAAAGAACAATACAGTGGTTGGGATTCCCGGGAGTGAGGTTTTTCTAATTTCGATGACTGTAACGGCGGCAGCTTCTGTGCCCTCTTCATTTACTTCAACAAACGTTTTTTGTTTGATATTGGATACGCGTATAGGATCATCGCTAATATTTGCCAACCCTCCCCAAAAAATTCGGTTCATACCCACGCTCTTTACCGGTTTGTTCAGCGGAATCTCACATTCGATCTTGAATCGAGGCAGTTTGAGCTGGACTTGTTGTTCATGCAAGTTATTCGCGATATTTTGCCACTTATCATTGTCCAAATGTTCAACTAATTGGTCAATACTTGTGCCTTCGACGGGAAGAATCGCCACCATACTGAATGCCTGATTGCCGTAGGGCATTTCAACGCATTGGAGGTGCTCGTTTGCATAGTAAGGCAGGGAAACAGTCTGTTCCATCATGCTTACCTCTATCTTTTGACCGCCTTCTTTGGTGAAATCGTCTTTTCTGGTACTCTTTTTATCAAATTCATGCTTCCATTTGCTTTTAAAATAGAGGGCATTGATTAGATACATTACCACATCGGCGTCTATTGGACTTTCAATGATCTCTTCGATTCTGTTCTTTGTTTTATCAGAGCACCACTTATTGATGATGTCGGCGGCATCGGGCCTGTTAAAGTCGAGCGCCTTTACCACTGCATCAAAATATTTTTGATTGATGTCAATAAAGGGCTGCTTAACAGAAAAACCTATGCGATACCAAATGGAGTTGGCAATGCTGATTTCTGTAAGGGGGTCGATGCTTAGGAGGGCTTGAGACATTTTTTGGTAGTACTCGTTGATTTCGGTGTCGGTGAAATCGGCCATGCCGAGTACCTGAGCCATCTCGGTACGCGTATCACCCGAAGTGCCGTTGTACAACATGCCCAGCGCTAGATTAAGGCTCAATGGCGAGAAAAAGGTGTTGGCACCCTCCGATGCCGAAACTTCTTTGAAGATATTAAAGGCAAAACGATTGTCGGCGTTTGCTCTCTCGCCTTGCTTGGTGGTCAATTCAATAGGTTTGGCCGGTTGGGGCTGCTCGTTGGGTGAGTCGTTTTTGTTGCACGATGCAAACGCAAAGAACAGCGATGCGAACAAAAGAGAAGAGAACACTTTTTTCATAAATCAGATTTTTGTGGTTTACTATATATAGATGCATAAAAAGCCAAAACGTTGCATGGAGAAGTAAATTTTTTTTGATATTTTTTAGGTCGGTATGATTTTTCTAAAAAAATCTTCTGTAAATGGTTCGATATAAGCAAAATGAAGTGGAATATCCGGATAGTTTTCTGTAAATTTTTTGTACTTGGATGTTTTGATTGCAGTTTCACCATATTTGACTTCTACAGCGTAAGGTTGTTCTGGGTATGGCAGAACAAAATCGACCTCATTTTGGTCGGCAGTGCGCCAATAGTAGACGTCGTCAGTACTATATTTGTCGGCCAATGTTCTAAAATAGACGTTCTCCCAAATGTCGCCCTTATCGGGACGTATAGCCAATGGTTGAAAGTTGTTGAGCAAACAGTTACGCAATCCCACATCGAGCATATAGACTTTGGGCATTTTGGTCAACTCTTTTCTCAGATTCCGAAAGAACGGTTTGACCAAAGTGATGTGGAAGCACTTTTGCAGCAATGCTATGTAGTTCTCAACCGTCTCATTCTTTATGCGCAAGGTTGCTGATAATTCATTAATGTTTAAAATATTGCCGCTTTGATTGGCAATAATACGAAATAGCTGGTAAAACGCCGTTTCATTCTGTACGCCTGCCTCTAAAACATCCCGTTTGATGTACGAATCGCGAATTTCACAAAGTAATTCCGATTTTGTATGGCGGTCAGGCTCTGTCGCAACAGCCGGATAACCACCGTAAATCATATAGTTTTCCCACTCATTCCGGAGGTACTCCAATCGCAGCGTTTTTGCCTTCGGATTTGTGCGCAGCCTCTCTATTTCACCCAACAACTCGTCGTTACCGGACAATCGGAGGTATTCGTCAAACGAGCAGGTGAGGAGTCGAAAGACCTTTTTCCTTCCTGCCAACGAATCTTTAAACTTTTTATCAAGGTAAAAAGCGCTGCTGCCGGTGGCAACGATTTTTAACTGTGCACGATGCTCATCGTATAGCAACTTTAGAAAATTGGTCGGATCATTAAGATACTGTACTTCGTCAATCAGCACAACCGTTTTTTCTGTTGTGGTTGAAAGGTAGTTCAACAGATTCAAGGGGCTTTTATTCAATTCAGAGAGAATGTTTTTGTTCTCTAAATTCAAAAAGATGCAAGGGACTCCTATGATATTTTTGCAATGCGCCTCCAATTGACGGAGCAAAGTCGATTTGCCCGTTTGCCTTGCCCCTGTTAGAATGATAAACTCTTTTTTATCTAAATGTAGCTTTAGCTGCTCATACAAATTCCGTTGCATAGTTATTAAATATAATAAAACAATGCAAAGATATGAATTTTTCCGATATTTTACCCCATGCACCGGTAAAAATATCCGATATTTTACCCCATGCACCGGTAAAAATCTCGGATATTTACAAATCGCGCCTAACGTCTCAGCAGCTGATTTAAGGCCAAGGATTAATAACGACAGGATAAGGATAACTTACCAAATTAACCTCTTCAACAAATTCATATTGTTTAAATTTTGTTTCCCATTGTTTTTCAGTACCTTTGGGGACACGGAAAAGAATCCAATATCCACTATTCTCTTTATAAGGATCTTCATCCTCAATAGCCTCTGCAAGTTTGTAAGTAATCATTGTATTGAGCCAATCTTTCTGATAATCTTTATTTTTCATATTGTAGAATGTCGGACGAACAATGGTAATTTTGTTATAATAGAAATGCACAGCACCATAAATTGTACGCCAATTATAACCATAATCGTTTGCGTTAAAATATGGTTTGTTGTTTAAACTGTTTACAATGGATTCTAAATGATCATTTGACAAAGATGAAAAGTATGATCCGGTGTATCTAATATCGACGATATCAAGATTAAGTGAATTTACGAAATCTAGTACCTTGTCCATCGGATAATCATACTTCGTTTTTACAAACAAGTCTCTTGGCTTATCTGGGCCATAGAAACCTGTAATAACTAATGGTTTGGTCATTAGAATTTCAAGTCTAAAATATTTAATTGTTCCACTTTCATCATACGATATAACTACTTCGCTTTCCCAAATACCATTTGGTGCGAAATTTGATTTATATGCAACGGTTGTATCAATAATGCGGGAAGATGATTTGAACCATGCCGCCAATGCATGCAATTTTTTTTCATCATCCAAATTGTTTGGAAGTCCACTTAAAAAGTTTTTGATAATAGGAATTGTTCTGTCAATGCTTTTTGAATTAAGAGACGAGCAAAACACCAAATCATCAACTTCGTTCATCACGAATGTTAGAGGTACTTTAGGACTTTCGTCTTCTGATTCAACGAAAGAATCTTCTTCTGGCTCAACAAAAGAAGATTCTTTCTCACAGGAAAATAATCCAACCATTAACAGCAAAACTGTTGTTAATTTCAACATTTTCTTCATTTGATTTTTATTAATTTATACAATGATCCATCAAGTGGTCTGTTGTCTAACATTAACTCCCCGGATGAAATGGATGCTAAATACCACTGATGACCTATTTTCAATGAGTGAAGATCGTATGTTTTGTCATACTCAAAGAAAAAGGAATGGTTGCCAACATCATCGGTCTCTCCAGAAATTGACACAATGCCGTTCGCCTTAAACTCGTAGACAATATTGTATTGAGAATAATCATGCGATGTTGCCGGCCCTAAGAAACCCGAAGTTACCATCTCTGTCATTCTCCATTTCCCTATAAGTTTTGAAGAGTCTTTTAAGTATTCGATCTCAACGTCATCTCTGTTTTTATTGCAGGCGGAAAAAAACGTTACCATCATCAAAAGGATGGCTGTAATATTAAGTTGTCTCGTTTTCATGCTTGTGTTGTCTAAATATTATTCTTTTGGCTCATCCATCCGCCCCATAAACAGAATCGCGCCGGTGCTCTTCTCTTTAATTAGGTAGAGGAAGGGACGGTTGGCAAAGAATTGAGCCGGTGGGGTGTAGGATGTCGCAACTGCCTCGATCGCAGTTACGGCAGCTGCCTCCGTCCCCTCTTCATTTACTTCCACAAAAGTTTTATGTATGATTCTAGAGACACATAATTGTGGATCATCTGCAATTCCATTCAAGTTACCTCCCGTTCTAAAAATGAGTTGCATTCCCAAGTTTTGAATGGGCTGCACCAATGAGAATTCACACTCAATTTTAAAGCGGGGGAACTTTACATCAACTTTTCGTTCCATCAGATTGGATATAACACCGTTCCATGTGTCGTTGTCAAAATAGTTTACCAAATCGTCAACGGTCTTGTCCTGGGCAGGCAGGATGGCGATCATACTAAACGCTCCGTTCCCGTATGGCATCTCCACGCATTGAAGCATTTCATCTTGGTAGTAGGGGAATCTGACGGTTTGATTCATCATATCGACTTGTTTACGAACGCCATCCTCTTTTGTAAAATCCTCTTTTTTTGTATCTTTTTTCTCAAACGGAGATTCCCATTTACTTTTAAAGTAGACCGCATTAATGAGGTACATCACAGCTTCTTCAGGAATTTCGTCCAGAATGGTTTTTATTTTGTCGTTTGTCTTTTTTGCACACCAGTTGTTGATGGCATCTAAAGTGGATTTTAGCTTAAAGTCAAGGCTCTGCACCTCTGCATCAAAGTATTTTTTATTGACGTCAATAAAGGTTTGCTTTACGGGATAGGTTTTTTCACTCCATATTGAGTTTGCTATGGCAAGGGCGGTAAGGGGATCGACTTTGAGCAAAGCCTGCGACATGGTTTGGTAATACTCATTGATTTCCGTATCTGTAAAATTGGACATTCCCAAGGCTTTAGCCATCTCGGCGCGTGCATCCGGCGAGGTGCCGTTATAGAGCATGCCCAAGGCCATCGTAACGCTCAGAGGAGATATAAAGGCGTTGGTTTTATCATCCGAAGTAGCTACCTGTCTAAAGAGGTTGAACGAAAAAGCATTGTCACCGGCCACTTTTTGGCCCTGCTTGGTGGTCAATTCAATCGGTTTAGCCGGTTCGGGCTGTTCATTATTGGGATCGGGCTGCTCCTCAGGCGCGCTGCTCTTGTTGCATGAGACGAGGGTAAAAAGGAGCGATGCCAATAGGAGATAAGAAAATACTTTTTTCATAGATCAGTTTTTAACGGTTTACTATATATAGATGCATAAAAAGCCAAAACGTTGCATGGAGGGACAAATATTTTTCAATATTTTACCTCATGCATGTTCGGTTTATTTCCATTCTGTTAAAAAATTTCGCATATGTAAGTGTTTAATGCCTTGGTAAGTGTTGCCCGTAAATTCGTCCATTGAAACTACAATTTTGGGATAATTATCGTTGATTTTTAGCAAATTACCAAATTCTCTGTTGATAGTTTTCTCGTCTTGCAAAATATATGTAACTTGTACATAGAGCTTTTCTCCACCACGCTCACAAACAAAGTCAATTTCTAAATCATTTATTTGTCCAATTTTTACATCATACCCACAATATAGTAGATGTTCAAACACTGAGTTCTCAAGAATTTTAGCTATGTCGTTAGGCTTGTATCCATTTATTGTATGTCGCAAACCTAAATCCTGAAAGTAAAATTTTTCGCCGATTTCAAAAATTTTCTTGCCTGCAATATCCATTCGCTTTACTTTTTGAATTAAAAACGTATTTGCAAGATAATCAAGGTAGATTATAATTTGCGAAACGGATATATTGATTTGTTGCGACTTGAGGTAATCGCTGATTTTTTTTGCTGAAAAAAGTTGTCCTGTGTTGTCAGCCAAAAAACGCACAAGATTTTCTAAAAACGCAATATTCCGAATTTCGTAACGCTGAATTAGATCCCTGTAAATAACTGTGTTATAAACGCCTTTTAGATAATTGAAAACAATTTCATCTTCCAACATTAAGTGTTTTAAGTATGGAAGTCCACCATATTTTAGATATTTTTGTAAAGTTTCGTTGCTATTTTCCAAGTTTTGAAATTCGCAAAACTCATTGTAAGATAAACTATAAACAGGAATTTCAATAAATCTGCCACTTAAAAAAGTTGCCAATTCGCCCGAAAGGATGCGAGCGTTACTACCTGTGCAATACAAATCGTAAATTGGGTTGAGCAACAAACTTCTCAATACTTTTTCAAACGCTGCAATTTCTTGTATTTCGTCAATAAAAACGTAGTTTTTTACTTGGGATTTAGTGTTGTTTTGTATATATTCGTATAAGTCGTTTGCTGTTTTGATTTTATCAAATTGCAAATCTTCCTTATTAATATACAATATATTAGCGGTATTGTCAAGCGTTTTTATTTCTTCTATTGTTTGCAATAGAATGTAACTCTTACCCACACGGCGTTGCCCAATTAAAACCTTAATAATTTGTTGTCCGATATAAGGTTTAATCGCCTCTAAATATTTTTGACGTACAATAAATTTATCCATATTATCCATTTGCTTTGCCTATAAACTAAACTTTGCGCAAAGATGCTAAAAGTTTTCGATATAGGCAAAATGAAGTGGGATATCCGGATAGTTTTCTTTAAACTTTTTGTATTTGGATGTTTTTATTGCCGTTTTACTATACTTGGCTTCTACTGCATAAGGCTGTTCTGCGTATGATTTTTTTCGATATTTTACCCCATACACCGGTAAAAATCTCGGATATTTACAAATCGCACCTAACGATTATTCTTGCGGCTCATCCATCCTCCCCATAAACAGAATCGCGCCGGTGCTCTTCTCTTTAATCAGATAGAGGAAGGGGCGGTTGGCAAAGAATTGAGTGGGGCCGGAAGGTGGGCTGCTGATTGTTTCGATGATTTCAATTGACGTAACGGCTGCAGCTTCTGTACCTTCCTCATTTACTTCCACAAAAGTCTTTTGTTTGATTTTGGATACGGCCAAATCGGCGCCGGAACAGATGTTATCAAACTCTTTTAGAAAACAGAAAATTCGTTGCATTCCTGTTTGCTTCACGGGTTCATTCAGGTTCATCTCGCACTCAATTTTGAATCGTGGCAACTTAAGGTGTATGTTTCTATTGTACAGATTTTCCACGATATTATGCCATGTGTCATTATCCAAGTATTCAACCAATTGATCAATATTCATGTTGTCGTTTCCCAGAATGACCACCATGCTAAACGCATGATTGCCGTAGGGCATCTCCACACATTGTACGTTTTGGTCGGCATAGTAGGGCAGGGCAGTGGTCTGCTCCATCATGTTTATCCTTACTTTTTGACCATCGGCTTTAGTAAAATCGTCTTGTTTGGTATCCTTTTTATCAAACTCAAACTGCCATTTACTTTTGAAATAGAGAGCATTAATCAAATACATAATCACATCTTCGCCTATCGGATCATCAATGATTGTCTCGATTCTGTTTTTGGTTTTTTCTGCACACCACTTATTGATGATTTCGGCGGCATCCGGCCTGCTAAAGTCAAGCGCCTCTACCATGGCATCAAAATAATTTTGATTGACGTCGATAAAAGACTGTTTAACAGGAAATCCAATGCGATACCAGATGGAGTTGGCAATGCTGATTTCTGTAAGAGGGTCGATGTTGAGCAGGGCTTGAGTTAATTTCTGGTAATACTCGTTGATTTCGGTATCGGTAAAATCAGCCATACCGAGTACTTGGGCCATCTCGGTACGTGTTTCACCTGAAACGCCGTTATACAACATTCCCAGCGCCATACTAAGGCTCAATGGTGAGAAGAAAGTGTTTGCTCCTTCTGATGCCGAAACTTCTTTGAAGATATTAAAGGCAAAACGATTGTCGGCGTTTGTTCTCTCGCTTTGTTTGGTGGTCAACTCAATGGGTTTTGCCGGTTCCGGTTTCTCGTTGTTAAGTTGCGGCTGTTCATTGTTGGGTTCTTGCTGCTCCTCAACCACAATGTTCTTGTTGCATGAGACGAGTGCAAACAGGAGCGATGCGAACAAAAGAGATGAAACTATTTTTTTCATAAATCATATTTTTTTGATATTTCACTTCATTATCGAACGTTTTATCGTAAAAAAATCACGTCCATTAATTCCATACCCTAAATCGGGCTGTACAAAATAAATAGCCCACCAAATATGGGCTTTGATTAATTCTGATTTTGTCCAATTTTTACCGCCATCATGAGTATGATAACCTACGCTCCCCACATAGCTATAAGGATTAAAACCAAATCCGTGATATTCATAAACCTGTTCAATCATGAATCCTTCGTCTTCGTTATAAAAGTGTAAAAAATGAAAACTCGAAACGGGAAAATCTACAATTTCCCAACTCACTCCTCCATCAATCGTTTTATAGACATTTACTCCTCCAATCATATAGCCTATATTTTCGTTATAAAAATATAGATCCATCACTTTTTGGGGTGTGCGTATGGTTTCCCATGTATTGCCTTGGTCTTTACTTTTAAAGATTTCTTGATCATTGCCTATAACAAATACGGTATCATCAAAATAATAAAATTTGGAAGTGGCATAATGGTTATTTAAATCAAGGAATTCCCAATGATCACCACCATCAGAGGTTTTTGCTATAAAGTGAGTTTTTGAATTTGGCTTACTATAATCTGTAATAATCACTGCCAAACCATTTTTTTCATCAAAGAAACGCAAGCAAGGCATAGCAACGTATTCACCAATGTATGTTTTTGTCCATGTCTCGCCCCCGTTTACTGTCTTTAAGAATAACGAATCATTACTATCGTATCCTCTATTCAACGAAGCAAAACCGATGTTTTCATCGAGAAAAAAAGCCGCCCCTAAGCGGGAATAAATTCCGGAATTTTGCTTTTCCCATGTCTTTCCGGAATCTGTTGTTTTGTATCTTTCTCCGTGATCTTGAACAAGGTATCCAGTTTCCGGATTAACAAAATAGATACCAACAGTCTGCATGGCGCTAAAACCAAATTCATGTTTAGAAATTTCCCAACCCTCAATCAATGCATTCAGATCTGTTAAATATGCGTTATCATCAATTTCATCATCTTTATCGATTCCAATTTCATCATCGTTGTCGTCCATAATCCACCCTGCGAACAATGTGATATCTGCGGTTACAAAGTCAACGTCAAAATTCCATTCGTTTTTCCCCTCCACTTCCTTATACCACCCAGCAAATGTATATCCTCCAAGTATTGGGACTTCCGGCTCAATGACCTTTCCGCCATCTTTTACTTTTTGCGACACAACAGTATTGCCGCTCTCGCCTGTCTCAAAGGTTACGGTAAATTCCTTAGGATTCTCATAATCCTTGTTGCATGAGACAAGGGTAAAAAGTAGCGATGCCAACAGGAGACAAGAAAATACTTTTTTCATAGATCAATTTTTTTGTGGTTTATTCCATTGGCTCATCCATCCGCCCCATAAACAGAATGGCGCCGGTGCTCTTCTCTTTAATCAGGTAGAGGAATGGGCGGTTGGCAAAAAATTGAGCCGGTGGGGTATATGACGTCGTTTCAATGCCAATGGAGGTTACGGCTGCTGCCTCCGTTCCCTCTTCGTTCACTTCTACAAAAGTCTTGTGTTTGATTTCAAAGACACGTAACCGAGGGTCATCGGCAATTCCATTCAAGTTACCACCGGATTGAAAAATCAGTTGCATGCCTAAGTTTTGGATAGGCTTTACCAATGAGAATTCACACTCAATTTTAAAGCGGGGGAACTTTACATCAACTTTTCGTTCCATTAGATTGGATATAATACCGTTCCATGTGTCATTGTCAAGATAGTTTACCAAATTGTCAACGGTCTTTCCCTGAGCAGGCAGGATGGCAACCATACTAAATGCTCCGTTTCCGTATGGCATCTCCAGGCACTGAAGCACTCCATCTTCGTAGTAGGGAAATCTGGCGGTTTGATTCATCATGTCCACTTGTTTACGGGGACCGTCTGTTTTTGTAAAATCTTCTTTCTTTGTATCTTTTTTATCAAATTGAGATTCCCATTTGCTTTTAAAGTAGACCGCATTAATGAGATACATCACGGCATCATCCGGAATTCCGTCCAGAATGGTTTTTATTTTGTCGTTTGTCTTTTTTGCACACCAGGTGTTGATGGCGTCTAAAGTGGATTTTAGCTTAAAGTCAAGGCTCTGCACTTCTGCATCAAAGTATTTTTTATTGACGTCAATAAAGGTTTGCTTTACGGGATAGGTTTTTTCACTCCATATTGAGTTTGCAATAGCAAGGGCGGTAAGGGGGTCGACCTTGAGTAAAGCCTGCGACATGGTTTGGTAGTACTCATTGATTTCTGTATCTGAGAAATTTGCCATTCCCAGGGCTTTAGCCATCTCGGCGCGTGCATCCGGTGAAGTGCCGTTATGGAGCATGCCCAAGGCCATCGTAACGCTCAGAGGAGATATAAAGGCGTTGGTTTTATCGTCCGAAGTGGCCACCTGCCTAAAGAGGTCGAAAGAAAAAGCGTTGTCGCTGGCTACTTTGCTACCTTGCTTAGTGGTCAATTCAATCGGTTTTGCCGGTTGGGGCTGTTCATTGGGTGAGTCGTTCTTATCGCACGATGCAAATACAAAGAACAGCGATACGAACAAAAGAGAAGAAAATACTTTTTTCATAAATACAGATTTTGTTTGATTACGATATATAGATGCACGAAACACCAAAACGTTGCATCTATGGGCAAATATTTTTCAATATTTTCCCCAACGCTTACCTTCTACCTGTTCTTTGCGGTTGAACAACAGGCGTAACTTCTCTAAACAATCCCTCGCGGGAGAGTATTTTGTCCTGCATGGCTAAATTGTACAGCACTATGGCCATGACGACTGAGGTGTGCTCCATATATTCGGGGATGCTCAAGTTGTAGGTGTCTCTTTCTGTGTGCCATATTTCGCCATAATTAAAGTCGTATCCTTTGGGGTCGGCAGTTCCAAAGCTGATGGCAGGCACGCCGTTGAGGGTAAAATAGGCATGGTCGGAGCCGCCCGGATTAGTGGGACGGGGAGGCGGGTCGCCCAAACGGCGGTTGAGGGTAAAGGGAAAGTCGGGGTTGATTTCATTCAATCGTTCGGTAGCTTTTTGAAAGTCGTCGTACATGGCGGGCGGAACGGTAATGGAGTTGGCCACGGTGGGGCCGCCGTCTCTGTTAAAGTAGTTGGAGATGTGGGGCCATTTGTCTTGATTGTTTTCTACCCAATATTTGGAGCCTATAAGTCCAAACTCTTCTCCTGCCCAGAGACATAACGCGATGCTTCTACGTGGTTTTGCTCCGGAAGCCATAAGGAGGCGGGCTGCCTCTAAATTGGGCGCAACGCCGGTTCCGCAGTCGACGCCGCCGGTGGCCACGTCAAAGGCGTCCAAATGACCTCCCGACATCACATACTCATCGGGGAATTCGGTTCCGCGGATGATTCCTATGACATTGTGGTACTTCACAGGGCCGGGTCTAAAGTGGTTGCGGATGTCAAACTCCAACTGAAAGTAACGTCTTTCGGCCACTTTTTGGGCAATGATTTTGAATTGGTTTTCGTCCAGCTTGATGTCTGGGCAGGCAGGAAGGTTGGTGTAAAAATCCAAATTCATAATATGCGACCGGGCATACAAAGCGTTGATGGGAACCCTGCTCGACTGGATGGTTCCCAAGATGCCCGCCTCAATCATCTCTTTGTAGAAGAGGGCGGGAGCCTCTTCCAAAGCTTTTAAGGGAATTGGAGGGTTGCCGGGGTTGGTGCGGTTGATACGAGTAATGGAGTCGTTATAACGGGCGATGGTCTCGTTTCTTTCGATAATCTCTTTTCTTCTGGCCTCTCCTCTTGGCGAAATGTCAATGGGCCAGCCGTCGTTGGTTCCCGAAATGAGCACCCACGCTCCGTTGAGCTTGCCTTTCATGTTTTCAAACTGACGCCTTGTTTTGGGCTCCGCCACCACGTGTCCTCTTTGTACGCCTTTAGTACCGGCAGTATAAGAGGGTGTGGCAAAGTGGAGTATCATTCCGTCGTCATCCAACATCTTGCCAAACCACGGACCTCTGTTAAAGCCCACGGGAAGTTCGCCCACCTCCTGAACCTCTACCTCTAATCCCCATTGCTTAAAGAGCGCTGCCGACCAAACGGTGGCGCTGTGGTAAGCATCCGAACCAATGGGACGTCCGCCTATTCTGTTAACCAGCATGTCTAAGTGGTTCATCGTTTGGTTGTCGATTTTGGCAATTTCGATGATCTTATCGACAACCTTGTCGTTCTGGGCAAAAGCGCCCCAAGGCATTTGCAGCAGCAAAATGGTGGCTGCAAGCAGGCAAAAATGTTTTTTCATTTGTATGGTTTTTAGATTTTCAGTTTTTTATTCAAATTTTTGCAACAACAACTCCATAATCTTAATCGAAGCAAGCGATATGGGCGTGCCTGGTCCAAACACCGCCATAGCCCCTGCATCGTATAGCGTCTGGTAATCTTGCGCGGGAATGACGCCGCCCACAATCACCATGATGTCGGGACGACCCAACTTGCCGAGTTCTTCAATGATGTGGGGAACGAGGGTTTTGTGCCCTGCGGCTAAGGACGATACGCCCACTACATGCACGTCGTTTTCAACGGCTTGCTTGGCGGCTTCGGCAGGGGTTTGAAAGAGCGGCCCCATGTCCACGTCAAAACCCACGTCGGCGTAACCGGTGGCCACCACTTTGGCGCCGCGGTCGTGTCCGTCCTGACCTAACTTGGCAATCATAATGCGGGGCTGTCGGCCCTCTTTTTTGGCAAATTCCGTGACCAGCTCTTTGGCATGTGCAAAGTGTGCGTCGTTTTTAACTTCTGATGAATATACTCCTGTGTTCATACGGATTACAGCTTTATATCGTCCAACAATTTTTTCGCAGGCGTCCGAAATCTCGCCTAAGGTGGCGCGGTTTTGGGCGGCGGTTACGGCTAAGGCCAACAAATTGCCGCTCTTGGTCTCGACCGTTTGGGTAATGGCGGAGAGGCACTCGGCGACTTTGGCTTCGTCCCGATTTGCGCGGAGGGTTTTGAGGCGCGCTACCTGCGATTCGCGCACTTTGGTGTTGTCTACGTCCAAAATTTCGATAGGTGCCTCTTTCTCAAGTCGATACTTATTGATACCAATGATGGCGTCTATGCCCGAATCGATTCTTGCCTGTTTGCGGGCGGCGGCCTCTTCAATACGCAGTTTGGGAATACCGGTCTCAATCGCTTTGGCCATACCGCCCAATTTCTCAATCTCTTGGATATGTTCCCAAGCGCGGTGGGCAATGTCGTTGGTGAGCGATTCGATGTAGTACGAGCCGGCCCAAGGGTCAACCGACTTGCAGATGTTGGTTTCCGATTGGATATAGATTTGGGTGTTGCGGGCAATCCGCGCAGAGAAGTCTGTAGGCAGGGCAATCGCCTCGTCTAAAGCGTTGGTGTGCAGCGACTGGGTATGCCCTAAGGCAGCGCCCATGGCCTCAATACAGGTGCGGGCTACGTTGTTAAAGGGGTCTTGCTCGGTGAGAGACCAACCCGACGTTTGGCTGTGGGTACGCAGCGAGAGTGACTTGGGATTCTTGGGATTGAACTGATTGACGATTTTTGCCCAGAGCATCCGTGCGGCGCGCATCTTGGCAATCTCCATATAGTGATTCATGCCAATCGCCCAAAAGAAAGAGAGGCGGGGGGCAAATTCGTCCACATTCATGCCGGCGGCAATACCTGTACGTAGGTACTCCAAACCGTCTGCCAAGGTGTAGGCCATTTCAATATCGCAGGTGGCGCCCGCCTCCTGCATGTGGTAACCCGAGATTGAAATCGAGTTGAATTTGGGCATGTTCTTGGCGGTATAGGCAAAGATGTCGCCAATGATGCGCATCGAAAATTCGGGGGGATAGATATAGGTGTTGCGCACCATGAACTCTTTGAGGATGTCGTTTTGAATCGTTCCGTTCAACTCTTCAAGGGTAGCGCCTTGCTCCAATCCCGCTACAATATAAAAGGCAAGAATAGGCAACACAGCGCCGTTCATGGTCATCGATACCGACATTTTGTTTAGCGGAATTTGGTCAAAGAGCACCTTCATGTCCTCGACGCTGCATATACTCACGCCCGCTTTGCCCACGTCGCCCACAACCCTTGGATGGTCGGCGTCGTAACCGCGGTGGGTGGCTAAGTCAAAAGCTACCGAAAGTCCTTTTTGCCCTGCCGCCAAGTTTCTGCGGTAAAAAGCGTTGGACTCTTCTGCGGTAGAGAAGCCGGCATATTGACGTATCGTCCATGGGCTCATTACATACATGGTGCTGTAGGGGCCGCGGAGGTATGGGGCGATTCCGGCTGCAAAGTCAAGATGCTCCATGCCCTCAAGGTCTTCTTGTGTATAGATTTTTTTTACGGCGATCTGCTCGGGGGTCATCCATTTGGATGTTTGTTGCGGATTATTATTAAAGTTTGGTCTCATGGCGATTATATTCCTAATTCTTTCTGATACTGTTTAAGCGTCTCCAATACGTTTGATTTTACGCTGATAAAGTGGTTGATGCCTTTGGCTTCCAATTCGGGCCTGCATTCGGGGTCTCCTGCTACCACGATGATTCCCTTTTGTCCAAAAAGTTGGGCAATCTGAGGAACGGCGGTGGCGTACTCATCGTCTGCGGAGCAGGCTATCACAAGGTCGGCATGGGCGGCTAAAGCGGCTGTTACGCCCTCCTCAATTGTGGCAAACCGATTGTTGTCCACCACCTCAAATCCGGCGACGGCAAAGAAGTTGCAGGCAAATTGGGCGCGGGCGCGGC
>WQYK01000007.1 GCA_009781275.1 Bacteroidales bacterium
ACATATCTATCTATTACACGCTTCGCTTTTGGAATATATTCTTCAATATTCTCAATTGTAGGAAGAATGAGAGTGTTTGCTTTAAGGTACTCTTTATCCATTATTTCTAATTTAAATTTATTCTCATTGATGGTTAATAGTTTTCCACCACGATAATAAATAATTACTTTCTCTCCGCGCAACTCCATATCAAGAGTGTCATCAGATTTGACATATTCAAGAATTGGGTTTAACGATTTTCCTTTACCAAATTCGTCTAAAAAACTGTTTGAAATTTTTCTTGCCATAATTTTAATCTCCTATTTTAAGTTTATGATTTTGCACTCAATAAGCATTTATAAGCATACTGCAAAGAGCTTTCATGAAACCCATAATTCGACAAAATTTTGATGATGTCGGTAGGGTTGTTTTCCAATGCAATTTCCAGTGTGGTTTTGCCTGTTTCGTCGGTAAGGGTACCGACGACGTTTTCGATCAGTTTTTCGAGGTAGAACTTGACTTTTTCTGTATCTCCGATGTATGAAGATTTTAAAAACATCTTTTTGATGCACTCGGTATAGGTTTCGACTTCTCTATTGTCGCTATATTCAGTTAAAAATGTGGCAATTTCCCATCTGTTTTTTTCGAGGGCAACGTCAATGGCTGTCAAGAACGCTTTTTCGCTTACTTCTTCTTCCAACAACTCCTTTACTTTTTTGAGTTTACCTTCTCCTGCGCTTTGGATGAACAGGTTGTCTCTTGAGCTTTTTTCAGGTACAAAGATGCCGTCCTCGAGGCAAAATTTTGTTTTTGAGCGATTTTGGTTAGTGTTGTTGTGGATGGTTACACTCTTTTTGTGGGCGACAGCGCCGTATTGGAGCAGAAGGTTGACCGATTCTTCGTTTCCTGCTCGAACGGCGTTTGAGAGTGCAGGTTGTGCAGTGCGTCGCCAAAAGAGCTCGCGGTCAATTTTTTGGCCATTTTCTAAGAGCATTTTTAAAATTTGGGAGCTCTCCTTTTTGGCTGCAAAAACAATGGATTTTGCTCCGTAATAGGTTGTGGGATTGATTTTTTCCTCTTTAAGAGCCTCTTCAACTTTTACGGGGTCGCCAGATGCGACTGCGGCGAATAGAGCCTCGTTTACGAATTGATTCATATTTGTCGATTTTAAAGTTATCACTACATAATAATACGAATGAGAAATTTGATAAGAGGCCTAAATGCAACAAAATTATTAACAATATTTATGTAATTAAATGATTGTTAATAAAAATGATTGTTGATAACTTTTTTCAATCAGAACGCCTTAGCAATAGCTATGAACTCGTCGGCCTGGAGCGAGGCGCCGCCAATAAGTCCGCCGTCGATGTCTTTTTGCGCAAAGAGCTCCGCTGCATTGGAGGATTTGCAGCTCCCGCCGTAGAGGATAGAGGTTTGGGCGGCGAGGACACCAAAAGATTCGGCCAAAATTTTGCGAATAAACGCGTGCGCTTCCTGGGCTTGTTCGGAGGTGGCCGTTTTTCCTGTACCAATGGCCCAAACCGGCTCGTAAGCAATCACTACTTTAGAAAAATCAGAAGGAGTGAGCACGGTGATCGCCTCTTTCAGTTGAGACGCAATCACTTCAAAATGACGACCTGCCTCCCGCTCTTCGAGACGCTCACCTACACAGAAGATGGGGATAAGCCCCGCCTGTAGTGCCAGAGCCAGCTTCTTGTTGAGAATCGGGGCGTCCTCTCTGTAATATTCGCGACGCTCCGAGTGTCCGATGATCACATATTTACAAGGCACAGACGCCAGCATGGCGGCGGACACCTCTCCGGTGTAGGCGCCTTTATCATAAGCAGCGCAGTTTTGCGCTCCAAGCGCTATCCTGCTGTTAACAATTTGCTGATATACAGAATAGAGATGTGTAAAAGGAGGCGCGATGGCCAAAATAACATCCTCAGGAACTTGGGAAATCTGTTCCAGTAGCGATTGGGACAAGGCTACGCCCTGCTCCACGGTGGTATTCATTTTCCAGTTTCCGGCAACAATTTTTAAACGCATGAGTATTTAATGTTTATGGGTTATGAATGATGAGATATGTTTGTAGTTTCTTTGCAAAGGTAACAACATTCCCCGTTTTCTCCTAACTTTGTAAACCTATGTCCCAAACGATTCGCTCATATCGACCTCACTACATTTTGCTTACTATATTGTTGGCGCTCATATTTATGGCTGAATTGGTATTTGGGTCGGTCTCCATCCCCATTTCTCAGTTGATCCACGCCCTGTTGCACCCTCAGGATGCCGATTTTGCGGCTAAAATACTTTGGTCTTTTCGTTTGCCCAGGGCAACAACCGCCCTTTTGGCAGGCGCCGCCCTCTCTGTGTGCGGAGTTCAGATGCAAACCCTGTTCCGCAACCCCTTGGCAGATCCTTATGTATTAGGAATCAGTTCCGGCGCCGGACTCGGAGTCGCCTTTTTTGTGATGGGATTCTCTGCAGGCGTTTTTAGCGCGGGCATCTCATGGATCATGAATTTAGGGATAGCGGCGGCGGCTTGGGCGGGGGCGCTTACGGTTAGTTTTGTGGTGACGGCTGCGGCAAAACGCCTTAGCAGCACCATGTCGTTGCTCATCTTAGGCATCATGATCGGCAGCGTGGGGCATGCACTCATCACCATGCTTCAATACGTATCTTCTGCCTCTGCACTTAAAATGTATGTATTGTGGACATTAGGCAGTTTTAACGGCGTCACCGGCGCCAGCCTGATCATCATGGCGACGCTTATTGTGGCGGGCATCTTGCTCTCCGTGTATAACATAAAGGATCTTAACATTCTGTTAATGGGAGAAGTATACGCCAAAAGTCTGGGAATCCAAATGAACTCCATCAGACGGCGTATTTTTATCAGCACTGCGCTTTTGGCCGGGAGCGTTACCGCTTTTTGCGGCCCCATCGGCTTTATTGGAATCGCCGTGCCGCACCTTGCACGCATGATTTTTAAAAATGCAAACCACAAGATCCTCATTCCCGCTTGCGCTTTGTTGGGCGCCACGATGATGCTTCTTGCCGATTTTGCTTCTCAGCTTCCCGGAACGCAACAGGTGCTCCCCATCAACACAGTAGCTGAGTTGTTGGGCATACCGGTCATCATATTGATTATTATTCAAAACCGTTCTCATGAGTGATATGACGCCCATCATGGAGCTGCAACAGCTGAGCATTGGTTATGCCGGAGGCAAAAAAGAGCCCCTGTTCAGCAACATTTCTGCCCAAATCTCTAAAGGCATGCTCATTGCCCTCTTTGGACGAAACGGAATAGGAAAGAGCACCCTCCTTAGAACCATGGCCCGATTGCAACCTCCCACAGGGGGAACCGCCATACTCTTAGGACGTGAACTCCCAAAATGGACACCTGCCCAAGTCGCAAGACAGATCGCCTTTGTCCCTTCCCACCCCATACGCACCCCCCGGCTCAGCGTGGCCGACATGGTGGGCGCAGGCCGGTACGGATTTACCAACTGGATGGGCGCCCAACAACAGAGCGACCGCGAAGCCATCGCCCGTGCGTTGGAAGCAACATCCCTCACCCCTTTGGCACACCGCGACTCCTCCACACTTAGCGACGGAGAACTCCAGCGCGCCTCCATCGCCCGCAGCCTTGCCCAGGAGACCCCCCTCATCTTTTTAGACGAACCCACAGCATTTTTAGATTTAGGCAACAAGTACAAAACAGTATACCTGCTCAAAGAACTCACCCAAACCGCACAAAAGGGGATCCTCTTCACAACCCACGACCTCACATTGGCTTTACAGGTGTGCGATACCATTTGGCACATGGCAGACGATGGCTTCCACGCCCTATCACCCGCCCAGTTCATTCAATCCCAATGTCACCCCGAGTGGCACATCGTGCCACGAGGGGCCTCAGGAGCACATTAGCACGAGGGGCCTCAGGAGCACATTAGCACGAGGGGCCTCAGGAGCACATTAGCACGAGGGGCCTCAGGAGCCCCAAAACACTTAAGGTACCCCAGCACCCTCTCCCCCAACTTATCTACCCCCTCCCCCCTTTTCCCCCCCCACATATATGGAAGGGGATTTTTTAAAATTTGCAAATAATTATATAATAACAATTTACAAATTTTAAAAAAGACGAATCTATTTATTGTAATCCATCTAATATGAATTTTTAAAATTTTAATTAAAATTTTGAATTAAATTTTATTAAAATTAGATAAATAACGTAAAAAAAATTTGTAACTTCAATATTTATTTCTATCTTTGCACATCTTTTCTAATTAAATATAAAAAAAATATTTTACTCGTTCATTTTTAAACCTATTAAATTTTTTATTTATGGATTTCACAACTATTATCCCAATTTTGACAGCCATTATTGCTGTGTTGACTCTTTTGCTTCCCTTGCTAAAAGAGCTTCTTGCCATTTTCTCTCAAACTGAAGTTGAGTAGACGGGACAAAAAAAAAGAGGCCAAAAGCCTCTTTTTTTTCTTTTATTTGGTTATTACCTTACACGCCCATCATCTTGCGAACAGCGGCGGCAAGGCGGCGGACACCCTCCTCTGCGCGCGCTTCCGGCATGTACGAGAAGTTGATGCGTAAGGTGTTTTTACCCGAACCGTCGCAATGGAAAGCCTCGCCTACAATAAAGGCGACGTTCTCTTCGATCGCAAGTTTAAAGAGGTCGGCAGCGTCGTATTGTTCCGGCAGGGTTACAAAGAGGAAGAGGCCGCCTTCTGGTTTTGTCCAGGTTACACCGGCGGGCATATACTTTTCAAAAGCGGCTAACATGTTGTCGCGCTTCTTTCTATAGTTATCAATCGTGCTTTTCATGTTTTGATCCAAATACCCTTTTTCTACGTAACGGGCAGCGATGCATTGATCAAACACAGGAGAGCACAGGTCGGTACCCTGCTTGGCTACTGCCAATCGATCAATGATATCGGGATGGGCAATAACCCAACCTATGCGGAATCCCGGGGCAAAAATCTTTGAGAAAGTACCCAGGGTAACCACGCGCTCGGAGTCGTCCAAAGCATACATCATGGTCTCAGCCTCGCCATCAAAACGCAACTCTCTGTAGGGGCTGTCTTCTATAATCAAAAGATCGTATTTTTTTGCCACTTCGATCACTTCGAGACGTTGTTTGCGGGTCATGGTGATGCCGGAGGGGTTTTGAAAATCGGGGATGGCATAGATGAATTTAGGCTTTTTACCACTGGTGATCAGGGCGCGAACCACTGTATCAAGCTCCTCATCCTTGGGGATCCCAACCGGACAAGCCTGATAGGCAAAAAACGACTGAAGGGCGCCCAAATAGGAGGGCAAACCGCAAATCAGGGTGTCGCCAGGATCGAGAAAAGTTTTGGAAACAAGGTCAATAGCTTGTTGAGAAGAGGTGGTGATCATAATATTATCTTTGGTCACTTTTAGTCCTTCCCTTTGGTAGCGTTGTGCCAAAGCTTCCCTTAATTTGGGGTTCCCTTCTGTAGGTCCGTACTGGAGTGCGGATACGCTCTCTTGCTCCAGAACTTCCATGGTGATGCCCTTTAACTGTTCAATCGGAAAGGTGTTGGGGTCGGGAAAACCGCCTCCAAAAGAGATCACTTCTGGCCGCGAGGCCACTTTTAAAAGATCGCGAATGGCGGAACGCCTCATGTTGCGTGCATTTGAGGATAGAATGTTGTTGATGTTTGTTACCATAGTATTAAGTATTTTTTTGCAAACATAGAAATTTATTAGAATAATCGCAAATTTTATTACAAATTATTAGAAAGAGAGCCTTTTTCGTTTTTTTTACATAGCTTTGGTTTTTTTATCATTCTAACCCGACTATGAATACAATTCGACTAACCAAAGAGTTTCGGTTTGAGGGAGCCCACGCTTTGACAGGGTACGACGGCTTGTGCCGGCATATCCACGGGCACTCCTACCGGCTGCAGGTGACCATCTGCGGAAAAACCAACAACCATCCCGATAGCCCAAAGGACGGAATGGTGATAGATTTTGGCTCGCTCAAAGAACTGGTGACCCATATTATTATTGAGCCGTTTGACCATGCGCTCCTTCTGCGGAGCGACGCCAAGCTTGCGTCAGAGCTCCAACAACAGTATCAAAACGTACAAATCCTTCCTTTTCAGCCTACTTGCGAACAGCTTTGTATCCATTTTGCCTCTCTGCTTGTGCCCGCCATTCCCAAACCGGCAGAACTTTTTAGCATCCGGTTGTACGAAACGTCGAGCTCTTTTGTGGAGTGGTTAGCAACTGACAATCCTCAAAAAAGGGAAATCGATGGATAAATTTTTTCTGTTAGATGGCTACGCCCTTATTTACAGGGCCTACTACGCCTTTATGAGACGCCCCATGGTCAACAGCAAAGGGGTCGACATGTCGGCGCTCTTTGGTTTTACCAAAACGCTCATCGACATCATCATCAAAGAGAAGCCAACGCATCTTGCCGTGGGACTCGATCCTGGCGGCAAAACTTTTCGTCACCAAAGCTATCCGCAATATAAGGCAAACAGGGAGGAGACCCCCCAAGTGATCAAAGCCTCTTTGCCAATGATTCGCAAAGTATTAGACGCTTTTCATATCCCGATCTATTTGGTAGATGGATACGAAGCGGACGATGTGTTGGGAACAGTAGCCAAAGAGGCCGAAAAAGAGGGGTATCCCGTATGGCTGGTCACCTCCGACAAGGATTATGGCCAATTGATCTCTCCTAATATTAAGCAATATAAGCCCGGACGTTCCGGTGATGAGTGGGAATTGCTGGGCGTAAAAGAGATTTGCGAAAAGTATCAGATCGACCACCCTGAGCAAATAATTGATATTCTTGCTATTCAGGGAGACGCTTCTGACAATGTTCCGGGGGTTCCCGGAATTGGTGAGGTGGGTGCAAAAAAACTGATTTCCAAGTATAAAAGCGTAGAGAATCTGTTGGCGCATGTTGACGAACTGCCAGAAAAACAGCGACTGGGCATTAAGGAAAACGTAGCTCAACTCAAACAAGCCAAAGAGTTGGTGACCATCCACACTTCTGTTCCGATTGCGTGGAGGGAAACCGATTTTAAGGTTTATGCTCCTGACCTAAAGGAGGTGGAAGCATTGTTTAGGGAGTATGAATTTACCTCCCTCCGTCAATCGATCCCCACTTTAAAGCTCCTCTTTTGTCCTCAAGCCACAGATGAAGAGCCGGTCGAAGAGAGAGAGGACGCTCCTCCCCCGTACACAATCGTAGAGGCATGGCCCGACGTGAACAAGCCATATCCTCTGATCTCCATTGCTCCGCTCCTCAATGAGGAGGGAGGGATCAAAGCATTGGCCATCTGTGTGGAACCAAATCGGGTGCATTGGCTCCCCTGCACCGGCAAGCAACAACAGCAACAGGCGCTCCAACTCCTCAGGCCATGGATGGAGTCGCCCCAAACCGCTTTGGTTGGACACGCCCTTAAACCCCTCTTGCGACTCTTTTTCCAAAATGGCATGGGTGTGGCGGGGGATGTTTGGGATATTGAACTGATGCACTACCTGCTCAATCCTGAGCGTTCACATAAGATTGAGTTGCTGTCTATAAGCTATTTACAATTTAGCTATCCCCAAACAGAGGCGACGCCTGTTCGTCAGGTTTCACTCTTTGACCCTATTGATGAGGCGCCCTCTGCGGGAGATCAAGCCCATCTTTGCGCCGGCGCATATTCGTCGATGATGCTCTATCCCATTCTGTGGCAACAGCTCCAATCGGAGAAGATGGAGTCCCTCTACAAAGAGGTGGAGATGCCTCTTGTCTCTATCTTGTCTCAGATGGAGATCGAAGGAATCGCTCTTGATATTCCGCGCCTCAAAAAGTATGGAGCCGAATGCATGAAGGAGTTGTTGGCCTTGTCTAACGAAATCCGGAGCCTCTGCGACGAGCCTCAGCTCAACATATCGTCGCCCAAGCAATTGGGGATTGTTTTGTTTGAAAAGCTCAAATTAGATCCGCAAGCGAGGCTCACCCCGGGCAAGCAGTACGCCACCGATGAGGAGACACTCTTGTCGCTCTCCCACAAGCACCCCGTTATCCAACTCATTTTGGAGTACCGGTCGGTCAGTAAATTGCTCTCCACCTATATTGAACCGCTGCCCGGTTTGGTGCATCCGGCCGATGGAAGAATCCACACTACTTTTAACCAGGCTCTTACTGCCACAGGTCGGTTAAGTTCCCAAAAGCCAAACATGCAAAACATCCCTATTAGGGAGGAGCGTGGCAGGGAGCTCAGGCGGGTCTTTATTCCCCGAAATAGTGAACACCTGCTGCTCTCGGCCGACTATTCACAGATTGAATTGCGCGTGATGGCGCACCTGAGTCAGGACGACTCTTTTATTGAGGCTTTCCGTAATGGCGAGGATATTCACCTGGCTACCGCTGCAAAAATCTTTCATTGTCCTGTAGAAGAGGTTACAAAAGAGCAACGCAACCGTGCCAAAACGGCCAACTTTGGCATCATCTACGGAATCTCCTCTTTTGGCCTCTCTCAACGGTTACATATACCCAGGGCAGAGTCCAAAGCCTTGATTGATGAATATTTTAAGACCTATCCCAAGGTACAGAAGTACATCCAAAACCAAATAGAGAGCGCCAAAGAGCTTGGGTATGTCTCTACGTTGCTGAACAGAAGAAGATACCTGCCCGATATTCTCTCCAAAAATGCAGCGTTGAGAAGCTTGTCGGAGAGAAACGCCGTCAATGCGCCCATTCAGGGCAGCGCCGCGGACATCATTAAGATTGCCATGGTGCGGATTGCCGACAAAATCGCCCGTAAAAAACTTCGCAGCCGGATGGTTCTGCAGGTGCACGACGAGTTGGTTTTTGATCTGTTCCGTCCCGAAAAAGAAGAGATGATTCATCTTGTAAAGACAGAAATGGAACAATGTGTTTTACTGAGTGTTCCCCTTATTGCCGATTGCGGAGTCGGAGAACATTGGCTCGAGGCGCACTAAATCCCGATTTATACACTATCTTCGCGCCAATATGAATACGCTTTTTTTGTTGTTTACTCCTTTTGAATGGTGCGCTATTGCATTGGTATTTACCTTATTTATTATCATCACACTCTACCAGTTGATGATATACCGTCAACCTGCATACCGCAAAAACAGGGCGCCGCGACAAGAGGATGCGTCTTTGCCATCGGTATCGGTGGCGCTGTGCGTAACCAACGAATATAAAGTGTTGCGCCGCGTGCTCCCCATCCTGCTGACGCAAGACTACCCTACCTACGAAGTGGTGGTGATTAATGACCGGTCAGAAGATAACTCCGAGATCCTTTTGCGTGTCCTTAAGGAGCAATACCCGCATTTGCAAGTACGTACAACCAGCACCGATGACCGCTTTGGCCGCTCTCCCTCTTTGGCCCTGGGCATGGCCATTCGTGCCGCTCAATACGACACAATCCTTTGTATAGAGGCTGATTGTCAGATCAAAGACGCCAACTGGATTCGCTCTATGGCTGCCCCCTTTGGCGGGGAGGCGGAGATTGTGCTGGGACATACCACCTACCGCAAGTCATCCGTTTGGGTGCGCTGTAACCTTTTGCAACACGCGCTGCACTACCTGGGGAGGGCTGCGATCAGGCGGCCCTATACGGGCACCGGCTCCAATCTGCTCTTTAAAAAGTCTCTCTTTTACGACAATAACGGATTCAATGTGCGTTTGACCAGAGATCACTTTCCACTCCGCGTATTTATTGGCGAGGTTGCCAACAAAAACAACTGCAGGATCTGTACGCTCCCGTCGGGCGTAACCCATTCCCACATGAAACTAAGCGGACACCTGCGCCGGCAATACCGTAAAATGGAAAAACGCTCCTTAGCCATCTCTCCCCAGGGCGTCAGGCGCCCCATGCTCATGGAATCGGTGTTCCGACTCTTCTTCTACTTGTCGGTGTGTAGCGCTATCATCATGTTTCACAATAGATTGGAGCTACTTATCTTCTTTGGCACGTTGCTGCTGTTGCGCCCCCTGTCGGTATTGATGCTCTATGTTGGCGTCAGGAGAAAGCTGGATGATAAAGGACTGGCTATTCCCTTTGTCTGTTGGGACTTTGTGTTCCCGTTCATTAATATCTTTAGGATCTTTTTCTAAACATGTTGATTGATGACCGCGATCTGGTGATTTTGGCATTGGAGGGAAAGCAACACGCTTTTTCTCAACTGATGCAACGCCACAAGGATTCTTTGCGCTCATACCTGCAACACCAATTCTCTCCCGGAGTGGCCACAGAAGATCTGTTGCTTGTTATTTTTGATAAAGCATTTAGGAAATTGGAGAGTTACGATCCTCAATTTGCTTTCTCGACCTGGCTTTTTACCATCGCCGATAATAGCTGTATCGACTACATCCGCAAACAAAAGAGCCTTGCCAAAGCCATCCGTCAGGTCACCCATAGATCGGAGTTGCACGATTCAAGTGCCTCCTCCGACCCCGAATCGGAGATGATCGCAGCGCAGGAGGCGGCGATGCTCCTTGACCATATTGACCGGCTTAAGCCCATTTACCGTGAACCCGCCCGCCTCCGTTTTCTCCAGGACTATGCCTACGAAGAGATTGCTCAGGAGCTCTCCATTCCCCTGGGCACCATAAAGACACGCATTCACCGCGCCAAAGAAATCCTTGCAAAATGGATCACGCCCTTATAAACCATTACTTTCCGCACCTGTCGCCACTGCAACAACAACAGTTTGCCGCCCTGGGCCCCTGTTACCAAAGCTGGAACGCCCGCATCAACGTCATCTCCCGTAAAGATATTGACCGGCTCTACCTGCACCACGTATTGCACTCTCTGGCTATTGCCAGGTTTACCTCTTTTCCTGACGGGACGAGTGTGTTGGATGTGGGCACGGGGGGCGGTTTTCCCGGGATTCCGCTGGCCATTATGTTTCCGCAGGTGCACTTCTTTCTTTGCGACTCTATAGCCAAAAAAATCAGGGTGGTGAATGAGGTGGTCACCGCCTTGGGCTTAAAGAATGTCTCTGCAGCGCAGATTCGGGTAGAGGAGATCATGCAACCATTTGATTATGTGATTTGCAGGGCGGTTGCGCCTTTACGGGAGTTGTTGGACTGGGTGTGGGGCAAGACCACCAAAGGGGTCATTTGTTTAAAGGGGGGGGATTTGAAAGAGGAGGTCGCTGCTTGTAACCCGATTGTTGGTGAGATTGAGGAGATTTCTGTTTCCCAATGGTTCAAAGAGCCCTTTTTTGAGGGAAAGATGGTCATTTTTATTAAAAAAAGGTATTAAATACTATTTTTTTTGTATTTTTGTTGACAAGACCTAAACTGAAAGCATTGAAAAAACTACTCTTTATTCTATTGCTAGTTACCCCTTTGTGCCTATACGGGAAGATCTTTGCCGTGTTTGTGGGTGTCTCTGAATATGATCAACCTGTTGGTAATCTGACCTATTGTCACCGAGATGCGATTGCGATGTATGAACTGATGAAAGGGCATACCACGCCGGAGTGTATGGTGTTGCTCACCGACGAACAGGCCAGACACGATAGCGTCGTACACCATACAAGGAGACTCTTTAGAGAGGCTCAGCGTGATGATATTGTGCTTTTTTTCTTTTCCGGTCACGGGAACGATAACCTCTTTTGCCTCTATGATCGAAACCTCCGTTTTTCTACGTTGCAACAAATTTTTAAAGAGTGTAAAGCCAACCGGAAGTTGATTTTTGCAGACGCCTGCCACTCGGGAACGCTGCGTCAGGAGGGGTCGTCGAATCATTCGATGACAGAGAGTAACGTTTTGCTTTTTCTCTCGTCCCGCTCGGATCAACAATCTCAAGAGGACTCTTGGTTGAGGAACGGCGTGTTTACTTTTTTTTTACTGGCAGGCTTGAGAGGAGGCGCCGACACCAATAAAGATGGATACATCACCGCTATAGAACTCTTTAGTTTTGTAAATCCAAGGGTGAAACAACGTTCGGGCGGGAGTCAGGTTCCCGTCATGTGGGGAAGATTTAACAAAAATATGATTATCCTTAAGCTATAAATAACCAACCTAAACCACATCATGAACATCAATAGGTACATCTATTTTAACTCACGCGACACTTTCTTTAGGATCGCACTGCCACAAATCATTTTCTTTTCTGCCGATAAAAACTATACGTTGCTGCAATTGACCAATGGGCAAAAACTTGTTTTTACCTTTTCTTTACAAAAGATGGAACAGTATCTCACCGAAAAATTAAACGAAGACGCCAAAATTTTTGCCCGGATCGGAAAATCGTGCATCATCAACCTCACTTATGTCTATCAAATCGACATTGTCAAACAAAAATTACACCTCTATGATCCGGTTTCTTCCAAAAACTTTGCCCTCGATATTTCAAAGGAAGCATTAAAAAATTTACGTAAAATATTTATAAATAAGTGATCTAAAAATGGAAAAAAATGAATTATTTATTGGGAGAGAGGTAGAAAAAGGAGATTATCCGATTGACAAGCAATACGCATTGGTGGGACGAAAACACGCCCGCATGACGCGAATGGCTGACGGGCTCTATATCGAAGACCTTGATTCTGCAAATGGAACTTATGTAAATGGTACCAGGGTATCCCGAAAAAAGATCAATACATCCGACAAAGTCACATTAGGAGGAATAGACCATTTTCAATTGAACATAGGACAGGCGCTCAAGTTGTTGCCTATGTCAGCCAAAGAGTTTCAAACTAAGTTTACCCAATTAAAACATGTATATGCAAATTACCAAAAAGAAAAAGTTAAAATCCAATCCGAAAGTCAGGGAAAAATGATGTTGAAACGCTCAATACCCATGGCTTTGCCAGGTTTGGTAATGGTGGTGGTACCATTCTTTTTGGATAAGAACAGCCACGATGTAAAGTTGCTGATTCAAATGTCGGGCGGTATCCTCTCTGCGCTCTCGATGGTGATAGGCTCAATATGGGCTTCGAAGAGCATGGCCAAAGTGCCGGAACGCCTCAATGACTTGCGTGAGCGTTTTTTGATCGATTATGTTTGCCCCGACTGTGGCAACGATTTTGGAGAGCGTCCGTGGGAAAATATCAAACGGCAGGGAAAGTGCAAGGCTTGCCAACGAGATTTTGGCGTTTGATCGCATAAACCTGGCATTTGGTACCAATATCTCTTTTTTGTAGATAATCTTGGAAATTTTATCTATTTCTTTGCAGTGAAAACAAATCATAAAAACAATCAAAAAATAAACAATCATGGAAACAAACAACAAAAACATCAACGACGAAACTTACTTTGAAAACAGCGGTCAAAACGAAGTGGAAGAAAAGAGAAGCAGAAATATGAAAATTGCCGGAGCGGTCGGCGGAGGCGCCGTTGCAGGAGCGGGCATCGTGGCAATCATGAGTTTTATGCCGGCCCCCGAAAATGTTTCAAATCCTGAAGCGGGGGCACAACCGATAGCTCCTGAAGGAGTAGAGCCGGACTTTGATGGCTCGCAAGTGCCCATCGCCTACAACGTAAACGACGACATGAGCTTTGGCGAAGCACACGCTGCCGCCCGCAGTGAAGTTGGCCGGGGTGGCGTATTCCCATGGCGCAATAACGTCTACAGCACCTACTATGCAGAAGAGTGGGAAGAGCTTTCCGATAATAAACGGGCGGCTTTCAGCAGCTATCAATATGAAGTAGAGTTTGAACAAAAAGTTGAAGAAGAGGTAGGGGCACCGGCAGAGGCGCCACAACAAGTCGAGCAAGAAAAAGCAATTGAAGAAGAGGTCACTGTTGAAGAAACCAAAGAAGAAAAGGTCACTGTTGAGGAAACAGCCACCACAGAAGAACAAGTCACTGTTGAGGAAACAACCACCACAGAAGAACAAGTCTCTGTTGAGGAAACAACCACCACAGAAGAACAAGTCACTGTTGAGGAAACAACCACCACAGAAGAACAAGTCACTGTTGAGGAAACAACCACCACAGAAGAACAAGACACTGTTGAGGAAACAACCACCACAGAAGAAGCTGATGAGATCGTTGTAGTTGTTGAGAATGAGGATAATGTGACAATTCTAAATGCCGAACAAGTACAATTCGACGGACAAGAAGTCGCCGTTGTCTCAACAGTGATCGACGGGCAAAATGTAATGTACGTAGACACCAATCTCGATGGCAACTACGACATCGCTGTTGTAAACGACACCGGAGATCCCGAAAATCCATCTATACGCATACTCGAAAACGGAGGACTCACCCTTGACCAGATTCAGGATCTGCACAACGCATCCAACACCGCCAACGACCTCTCCGATTTTAACAACGAAGCAGATATCAGTAATTTTGTCTAACCCATCATCACCGATATGAAAAGTCGAAGTATCTGTCCATCATGTAAAACTGTTTTGGAATTTGACCGCGTTGCCCTCAGCGTGGTCAAATGTCCAAAATGTCAATACTCCGGTAAGGTCGCTGATTATATTGAGAAAGATCCTGCTCCCAAAACCGAAGTAAACCACAAGGTCGGCAAGTTTTATAAACCCGGAAAGCTGGAACTCATAGAAAGCGACGCCGAATGGTTGAGCAGCGATAAAAAGGTCGATCTGTTGTGCGGCATCAATACCCTGGGACGAAAATCGCCCAACTCCACTGCCACCATCCAGTTGCCCACCACCGACACCTTTATGAGCAGGGAGCACGCCACCATTGAGGTGGTCCAGAGAGCCGATGGTATTTATGAGCATCGTTTGTGGGACGACCGGAGCAGGAACAGTACACTACATAACGGGGTGGCTATTGAGAAGGGAGATGTGATTGTGCTGATGCCCGGGGATACTGTTAAGTTGGGGCGTACAATATTTAATCTAGAATTATCTTGAACCATTCATCAAAGTAAACTGTCATGAAAAAACTTCTTTGTCTCCTGTTTCCCATGCTGTTTGGTCAGCAAATAGAAAATCAGCCCATCATCTTTGACGAACCTCCCAGGGTCGCCGATCTGGAGATCTCCTTTAAGAGTGTTGAGAATCCCTTTCTTCCCGATCATTTAGCCCAGACCATTGTCTTGGAGATTAATAAATCCGTTTTTCCTGCTAAGGTAAATCCAAGGGATTATCTGTCCACAAGTTATGGAATTCAAAGTGATCATGCAGAGATTATTGCATTGGCAAAAGAGATCACTTCCAAACACCGCGACGACTACAGCAAAGTAAAAGCCGTTCACGACTGGTTGGCCACCAATATTTACTACGATCTTGAGGCCTATTTTTCTAACAGAAGGGCCTACTCCTTTATCTCAATGGATGTGCTTAAAAACAAAAGGGGCGTATGTCAGGGGTATGCCAATCTTAGCGCCGCCCTGCTCAGAAGCGTAGGCATCCCTTGCAGGGTGGTAACGGGATTGGGTTTAGGCATGAGCACCAACGGAAAATGGGACGCCCAAAATCTGGAGAAGAGAATCAACCACGCCTGGAACGAAGTCTATGTCTCCGGCAGGTGGATCATTATGGACGTCACATGGGACTGCGACATGACCTACATCAATGGCAACTATTATACAGGCATGGGGCTTAAACATCAATATTTTGATCCCACTATTGACTCCTTTTCGCTCTCCCACAGGATAGAGCCTGAGAACCCCGATGGAGTGCTCAGAATGGAGCGCATTAAAGAGGATCACATCTGGAACCACATTGCAGGCAAAAATACCCTGGACTTTTACCGATACTATTTGCAGCACTATCCAAATGGCAGGTATTATGATCAGTGTATGGCGAATATGAGGAGGCAGCTGATGAATGTTTATGGGAGGAGGTAGTATGAAAAGGTTGGTTTTAATGGTTTTGTTGTTGGGGTGCTGGCAGGCTTCCGGTCAGGAGTACCTTAAGATGGCCAATGATTGCTTTGATAAAGGCGACTATGAATGTGCAAAAAGGAATTATGAACTGTATCAATTTTTAGAAAGTGTTGATGTGTCTGCGCAAATCCAAAAGAGCGAAAGGTGCATCAATGCTTTACGTGAAGCCAACAACTTCTTTGGAAGACGGATGTACGAGGCTGCGCGTAACCAATACAAAATTGTTTTGGACAACAATCCAAAAGATGCTTACGCCAAAAGGCAGTACGATGAGTGTGTTAAACAGCTTACTCCGGCCATCACACTGGCTGTGGCGCCCCGAGAGATCAGCTTTGCACCTGAGGGCGGAGTGGCGTCATTGGCTGTTGCTACCAACGCAAATAGTTATCAGGTAACTTCTTTGCCCGGCTGGTGCTCGATTGAGAACAGGAGTCCTCAAAACTTTAGTATTAAGTGCGATTTATGGGGAGGAAGTTCACCGCGAGAAGGTTTTTTCTATGTGCAGGCCGGGGATAAATCGGAAAGAATCAACGTAATACAGTCCGGCGCATTCACATTGACACTCTCCTCCGGTAACCTCGCCTTTTCATCGTCGGGGGGAACAGCGTCTGTGACGGTGACCACCAATGCCAACGATTATGACATCGGTTCATTGCCAAGTTGGTGTCTGGTCGTTAACAAAGATGCAGATGCCTTTGACATTCAATGCATTCCATGGAGCGGAGCCTCACCTCGCGAGGGTTATTTTGACGTATTGGCAGGTGACAAGTCAGAGAGGGTCACGATCGTGCAAACGGCTACCATCGTTTTTACCGTCACTCCCGATCGCATCTCTTTTGCTTCGACAGGCGGCACTGTTCCTTTGTCTGTGACCACCAATTTTGATGATTACGAGATTGCTTCATTGCCTAACTGGTGTTCCGTTGCCGGTAAGGATGCAAAAGGTTTTAGCATTACATGCAATCCTTTACCCGGAAGTTCCCTGCGCGAGAGTTATTTTATTGTCCGTGCCGGTGAAATGACCAAAACAGTGATGGTGACACAACATGCCCCTACCACCTTTTCGATCTCTCCCCAAAACGCATTGTTTGCGTCTTCCGGTGGCAGGGAATCTTTTACGGTTTCTACCAACGCTGCCGATTGGCAGGTTACTTCGCTGCCAAGCTGGTGTACGGTGGTTGACAAAAAAGCGGAGGGTTTTGTGATCGTGTGCGATCC
This sequence comes from Bacteroidales bacterium, assembly GCA_009781275.1. Classification (GTDB taxonomy): domain Bacteria; phylum Bacteroidota; class Bacteroidia; order Bacteroidales; family UBA932; genus WRBG01. Next base: position 17,038 of record WQYK01000007.1, read on the forward strand.
GTGGAGTGGAAGCTCCCCCCGCCAAGGTTTTTTTGATGTACAGGCCGGCGACAAATCAGAGAGGGTAACGGTATCGCAATCTCCCGCAACTCAATTGTCTGTCGCACCCAATGAATATGCATTCACATCGTCAGGAGGGACCTGGTTTTTTGCGGTCAGTACCAATTTCAGTAACTACGACATTACCTCATTACCAACTTGGTGTGCCATTACCGACATGTCGGCGAACGGCTTTGTCGTTGTATGTGATCCCTGGGATGGAAACTTGCCGCGGGAAGGCCATTTTTATGTCCACGCAGATGACAAATCTCAAATAGTTAAAGTGATACAATCACCTCGTCCAAGGAGTTCAACAAGGCTTCTATTTGGAATCGATTTTGGTGTGGGTGCGCCAAAAGGATCCGATTGGGGAAGCTCTATTGATGGCGCCGTCCGATGGACTCTTCTCACTTCTCCCTACTTTGGTTTGGATTTGGTTAACCTCAAAGTTCATGGGCTCATTAAGGGAGGTGACTTTTTTGAGAACGCGCTGCTTCAGGGCATGACCGGAATACGGATTTTTACCCCTGCTTTAACAAAAGAGGTGAAACTGTTTGTTTCTCTTAAAGGGGGGTGGGGCTATCAACAATCTTCAAAAGGTCAAGGTTTTGGATATGAACTTGAGGCAGGATTGTACCTGGCTAAAGCCCTTTCCATAGGTTTTGTATATAACGCTCAAAATCTTAAAGGAGAGCTCGATGATTCTAAATTTGATATAGATGGTTCGTACACAAGCGTGCGTATTGGTTTACACTTTTAGCCCTCATATACCATGCAACTACAGAACGGATATACTTTAAAAAACGGTAGGGACCCTTACCTTGTTCAGGAAAAAATCGGGCAGGGTGGTTTTGGGATTACTTACCGTGCTTTTTGGAAGACCAAAGTGCAAGGCGCCATTGGCTCCATGGAGACTAAAGTACCGGTGGTTGTCAAAGAGTTCTTTTGGAAAGATTATTGTGCACGGGAAGAGGGCTCCAGCCATGTCAGCATTAGCTCTGTTACAGGTAAGGAGTTGTTTGCACGGTTTAAGGAGAAGCTAAAAAAAGAGGCAAAAATCCTCTCCCGTCTCTCCCATCCCAACATTGTGAGCGTATTAGATATTTTTGAGGAGAACAATACCGCCTACATGGTGCTACAGTTGGTTGAGGGCGAATCGCTCAAAGACAAAATAGCACGTTTGGGCAAACTGGACGAATCCTCAGCGCTCAAATATACACAACAACTCTGCTCCGCCCTGTGCGAAGTACATCGCCATCGTATTTTGCACCTTGATATTAAGCCGGGGAATGTGATTATTGATAAAAAAGACAATGCTCAGTTGCTCGACTTTGGCATCAGCAAGCAATATGACGACAAGCATCAGGAGACGAGTACTACGCCCATTGGGATCAGCAAGGGTTATGCGCCTATTGAGCAATACTCCGGATTGGAAACATTTAGTCCGCCGACCGATGTGTATGCTTTGGGGGCAACGCTCTACACCATGCTTACGGGGCAAGTGCCGCCTGAGGCCACTCAATTGGTCATGAGCAAAATGGAACCGGTGCAAAAAATCAATAGCGTGGTGAGCAACCATACGGCGGCTTTAGTAGCAAAAGCGATGGAGATCAATCCAATAAGTCGATTCCAAACCATTCAGGATTTTTTAGTCGCCATCAACGACCAAACAGCCATTCTAACCCCCTCCCCCCCTCCTGAACCGCCCAAAAAGCCGGAGCCACCAAAAATAGTTGATCCGCCAAAGCCAGCTCCCAAGCAGGCTAAGTACATTCTTATTGTAGTGGGTACTATGTTGCTCATTGTTTTAGGTGCAATCGTGCTAAAAAACGGGAAACAGAAAAGCTCTGTTAACGATACGGCCATTCTCTTCTTGCAACAAGCCGACAGCACTTTTAACGACCGCACTTTAAGGGCAAAACGGTTTGATGATGCATTTGAGTTGTATAAAAAAGCTAAGGATTTGGGCGCTGATGTTTCTGCCGGACGCCTTAGCTATCTGTCTACAGTTGACTCGCTCATCAAGATGGGGGCGGATCGGGATGCTCCCATCGTTAAAAAATTGCTCGAATATGCAGAAGAGTTAAAATGAAGCGCACTTTTTATATCACCCTTTTTTTGTTGGTCTGCTCGCAGGCAAGCGGTCAGGACTATCTGCAGATAGCCGGTGATTGTTTTGAAAAGGGCGACTATGAATGTGCAAGAAGGAACTACACGCTTTATCAGACTTTTGAAGGCAAGGACATGAGCGTTCAAATTAAACAGATGAACGAACTGCTGCAAACCCTGAGTTCTGCCAACGCCCTTTTTGAGAAAAAGGGATACGAAAAAGCGCAAGCCCTTTACAAAACGGTGATGGACGCCAACCCCAAAGATCCGTATGCAAAAAAGCAATATGATGAGTGTGTGCAACAGATCAGAATGAGCCGCCTGGTCAACTACACCGAAAAGAGCTCCAGGTTGGGCATCGAGATGGTGGCCGTGGAGGGCGGAATGTCCCTCATGGGATGTACCAAAGAGCAGGAGAGCGAATGCTCTGAACGGGAAAAACCGGTTCACTTGGTCATCCTTAACGATTTTTTTATTGGTAAGTACCCGATTACGCAAAGACAGTGGAGGTTGTTGATGGGAACCACCCTTAAAAAACAGCGTGATAAAGAGAGTCCGAGCGCCCCTATTTTTGGAGAAGGGGACAACTATCCCATGTATTATGTAAGTTGGGAGGAAGCACAGGAGTTTATCCGCCGTCTAAATGTTAGATCCCGCAAAGAGTACCGGTTGGCCACAGAAGCGGAGTGGGAGTATGCTGCACGCGGGGGAAATAAAAGTCAGGGATTCAAATACAGTGGGAGTAACCACTTGAGTGAAGTGGGATGGTATCAGGGGAACAGCAAAAATATTTCACACCCCGTTGGTACCAAATCGTCTAATGAGTTAGGCATTTATGATATGAACGGCAATATTTGGGAGTGGTGCAGCGATTGGTACGATGACTACACCCGCAGCATGAAAACAGATCCCACAGGCCCCCCCTCGGGGACGCTGCGTGTATCCCGCGGTGGAAGCTGGGGCAATGATGCCAACCGATGCCGCACCTCCTCCCGAGCCGGCAACTTTCCGGCTCGCCGGTATTATGTTCTGGGTTTTAGGATTGCACACTCACTTTAATGATTGTTTTTTGATTTGGAACGAGAAAAAAAAGATACCATGCAGCTGCCAAACGGCCACGAACTACTAAACGGCAGAGACCCTTATTCGATCGAGAAAAAAATGGGCCAGGGTGGTTTTGGTATTACCTACCTCGCTTTATGGAAAACAAGAGTGAGGGGCGCCATTGGCGCCATCTATACAGAGATTCCGGTTGTTGTCAAAGAGTTTTTTTGGAAAGAGTATTGTACCCGCGATGAAAAAAGCGGCATGGTCTCTTTTAGCTCCGCTACCGGAAAGGATCTGTTTGCACGTTTTAAAGAGAAACTAAAAAAGGAGGCGGTCATCCTTGCCCGTCTCACCCACCCCAACATTGTGCGCGTACTCGACGTTTTTGAGGAGAACAATACCGCATATATGGTGCTGCAGTGGGTCGAAGGTGAGTCGCTCAAAGAGAAAATAAAACGATTGGGCAGGTTAGACGAAGCCTCTGCGATCAAATATACCAAACAACTCTGTGCCGCATTGAGCGAAGCACACGACAAGCGCATCCTGCACTTAGACGTCAAACCCGGCAACATCATTATAGACAGCGAAGACAATGCCCAACTGTTTGACTTTGGCATCAGCAAGCAGTACGACGACCGGCACCAGGAGACCAGCAATACACCCCTTGGCGTGAGCAAGGGCTACTCTCCTTTAGAACAATACACAGGCATTAGAACCTTTAGCCCCCCCTCTGACGTGTACGCTTTGGGCGCAACACTCTACACCATGCTCACCGGACAAATACCCCCCGAAGCCATACAATTGGCCATGAAGGAGATGGAACCGGTAAAAAAGTTTAACCCCAAAGTAAGCAACCGCACGGTAGCTGCCCTTGCCAAAGCAATGGACGTGAAACCGGGCATGCGGTTTCAAAAGATTCTGGACTTTGGCAACGCTATAGACACCCACCCCATTTCTCATGATATTGTGGACGACCTTACGGTTGCTGACATTCCCGTCAAAGCGCCACCACCCCCTAAACCCCCTCCCCCTCCTAAACCACCCAAACCCCCTAAGCCACCTAAACCACCCAAGCCGCCCAAACCACCCAAACCACCCAAACCACCCAAGCCGCCAAAGCCGCCAAAGCCCCCTAAACCTCCCAAGCCGCCTAAGCCGCTATTGAAAATTGCCTTACCCGCTATGGGCGCCACTATACTGGTTTTGGCAGTGGTTCTTATCTTCTCTCTAAGAAAGAGTCCTTCAACTAATCACCCCCCCGCTCATCCATTGGTTGTTGCAGACAGTGTGCAGGCCCCCTCCATAGAATCGCCACCCATTGTTCAGGAATCCACTCCTGTAGCTGTTAAACAGCCAACTGTGGTGCAGCCGGTTGTAAACAAAGAAGAGGAAGAGAGGCTCAAAGAGATCGCCACCCTTTTGCAGCAAGCCAACACCATTTTTAGCGACATCAGTCTGGGAATCTCCAGATATGAAGACGCTTTTCAGCTGTACAGTCAAGCAAAGAGCTTGGGCGGAAATGTATCGGCAGGTTATCGGAACTATTTTACCAAAGCCGAGTCGCTAAACAGAAGAGGAGCTGATTTTGACGCAAATGTAAAAATGATCCTTCTCTACGCCCAGCAATTGAATGACTCAAGGGAGGTGAAAAATCTATTGGAGAAATGTGTGCAAACAGCCCCCCCCGACTACCTCAAATGGGCGCAAGAGTGCTTTGAAAAAGGCATCTACAGCGATGCCATCAAAAGATACAACACCTACGCTGAGTTTGACGGCCGAATCAACGTTAGCGCTCAAATCCAAAAGGCCGAAGAGTGTTCCAAGACCATCACCACAGCCGACACCCGTTTTAAAGAGAAGGAGTACGAAAAAGCGCGACTCCTTTACAAAGCCCTCCTCGAGATCAATCCCCTTGATCCATACGCCCAAACACAACACGATGAGTGCGTCAGGCAACTCAAAGAGATCGAAGAACAAAACAAACGTGAAGCCGCCAACCTTGTGCAACAAGCCAACACCGCCTTTAGAAACAGTGACCTTGGGTCGTCACGATTTACCCAATCCCATCAATTATACCTAAAAGCAAAGGAGTTAGGTGGCGACGTTTCCCAGGGATACCTCAATTTTCTAAGTATTGCCCAGTCGATGATTAAAGACGGCGCCGAGAACAATGACGCCAATGTGAGAAGGATGCTTCTATTTGCGCAACAGTTGAATGATACAAAGGAGGTGAGGGATTTGTTGGATAAAAGCAGGTAAGCAGATGAATATAATTAAATTAAAAAATATGGAGTATATCGATTATCTTTCACTAAACAATTGGATAACAAAATGTTTCGATGATATGGATGAGGCAAAATTCCTAAAACTTATGGAAAAAAAAAGTTTTGGGAATTATATAACAGAAAGCGATGTAACTGAATACTATAATCAAAAAATGATTGGTACACAAAAATACTGTACTTATAAATAAATACCGTAACTTTGTGCCAAAAATATTGAATATGGAAAATACAATAGAGATATTTAGAACAAATTCCGGTTTTCTGAAATCGAAAGAAATATTGGGTAGAACACAAAGGAGGACGTTGAACAAAATGTTAAACGAAAATTTGGTATCGAAAGTAAAGAGGGGGTTGTATAGGATGAACGATTATGAACATGATACCTCATTTGTGGAAGTATCGCACATTGTTCCATGCGGCGTTGTATGCATGTTTTCTGCTTGGTTCTATTATGGTTTGACAACAACCATCCCTGCCGAAAATCATGTTGCAGTGATGCAAAGTAAAAAGGTTAGGCTACCTGATTATCCGCCAATAAAACTCTATTATTTGTCAGATAAGTTCTATCAGTTGGGCATTACAAATATTATCATTGATAATCAACATGTGAAAATGTATGACTTGGAAAAATCGGTTTGTGACGCGGTGCGTTTCCGCAACAAAGTAGGATTGGATACCACCTACGAAGTCGTGAAAAACTATGTCAGAAGAAGAGACAGGGATTTAAGCAAGCTCACAAACTATGCCCGTCTGATGAGGGTAGAAAAAACAATGCAAAGTATAATCATGCCCATGCTATGAAAAATATGAAACACCTTATAGAGCGCAAGCAGTACATGCAAACACTTCGTAACCTAAAAGACCAGAATATTATCAAGGTCATTACAGGTGTGCGCCGGTGTGGGAAATCAACGCTGTTACAGATGTTTGCAGATGAGCTTTTGCGGGAAGGTGTTTTACCGGAGCAAATTCAGTTTTATAATTTTGAAGATCCTGATATATACACAATCGGGAACTGGAAAGATATTTATGATTACATTAAAGTGAGGCTTCTGCCGGACAAAATGAACTATGTTTTTCTGGATGAGGTTCAACATATTGATATTTTTCAACGTCTTGTAGATGGCCTTTATATCAAGAAAAATGTTGATTTGTATGTTACCGGTTCCAATGCTTACCTGCTGTCCGGCGAGTTGGCTACGCTACTTACAGGAAGATATATTGAGACATCTATTTTACCACTTCAATTTACAGAGTATTATGATTTTATCTCTTTATATTCCTCAAACTTATCAAAAAAAGAAAGTTTGGGGAATTACATTACAGAAGGCGGTGTTCCTGAATATTATAATCAAAAAATAATTAGTCAAAAGCAGGCAGATGATTTTATAACAAGTGTACTTAGTACGATTGTCGAAAAAGACATTTTCCAGCGTCTAAACACTAAAGACAAACATGACTTTAATAAAATTATCGATTTTGTATTTGACTCTGTGGGCTCATTTATCTCACCACGTTCCATATCAAATACACTTCGTACATATGGCACAGTGGTTGACAACAAAACTGTTTCGAAATATTTAGATGCACTTTGCGACGCATTTTTGCTCTATAAAGCGCCGCGCTACGAAATAAAAGGTAAAGGGCTTTTACAAACACTCAATAAATACTATCTCGTTGACCCCTGTTTTCGTAAAGTACGATTGAAACGGGATATGAAAAAAGATATTTCACACTGGTTGGAAAACATGGTGTATTTAGAACTATTACGACGATACAAAAATATTTATGTTGGAAAAATTGGCGACAAAGAAGTTGATTTTGTTGTTACCGACCATCAAGGCTATACATCATATTATCAGGTTGCCTGGACTACGATGAATGCCGAAACACTTGAAAGAGAGCTTGCCTCATTAAGCGCCATCAGAGATTCAAATCCAAAATATTTGCTGACCACAGACATCGATCTAAATCCCGTTTACAACGGAATCCGCAAACTCAACGTTGCAGACTGGCTACTATCCCCTATCGTATAACAAACACAAAAACAATATGGAAACTCAATACACCAAAGCATACGCCCTCCACCAACAAGGCAAACGCTCCAACAACGAAGACGCCATCTTCCCACCCAAAAACCAGGCAGATGAAACTACCCATTTCTACATCGTCTGCGACGGCATGGGCGGACACGAGCACGGTGAAGTGGCCAGCAACAGCGTGTGTGAAAGTTTTGCCACCTATCTAAAAGACCTCTCCCCCGACGACTTTGACGAGACTGTGTTTGACCACGCCCTTGACTTTGCCTACGACCGGTTAGATCAGATAGACGACGCAATCGAAATGAACAAAAAGATGGGAACCACACTCGCCTTTCTCCACTTAAATAAAAAGCAGGCATTTATGGCGCACATCGGCGACAGCCGTATCTACCATTTGAGAAAAGGCAACGATGGCAATGTGCAGATTTTATACCAATCATCCGACCACTCATTGGTTAATGAGCTGGTAAAAGCAGAGATGATCACCGAGGAGGAGGCGGCGCACCATCCCAAAAAGAACATCATTACCCGCGCCATGCAGCCCCATTTAGAAGATCGCTTTAGAGCCACCATCCATACCACCCGCGATGTGAAGGCCGGCGACCGCTTTTTCCTCTGCTCCGACGGTGTGCTCGAGGGCGTGACCAACGATCAGCTTTGCGACATTGTTGCCCACAACGACCATGAAGCGTCGATCATCAACGCCATCAACGAGCTCTGCCAGGCGCACAGCCGCGACAACTACTCTGCCTGGCTTGTACCCGTCAGAGGAGGTAGCTTTTGATTTACAAAATAATTGAAAATGAAATAAATATGAAAAATTTCTATCTTTTTAAAAAAATGTTTGGGTGGACGCTCTGTGTAAGCATGGCCGCCTTACTCTTTAACGCCTGTTCAGGAGACAACTTAAAGGACGTCTTACCCGTAACTGACTTTGACCTGCAATTCTCAACTCCAAATGGTC
>WQYK01000008.1 GCA_009781275.1 Bacteroidales bacterium
CCATCAATCCCATAAAGTTGGAGAAGCTGAACTGCTCTCTGGCGACTACGCCCATGGGCACTGCAAGATTGGTGACAAATGCGATCATTCCAAAGAGGAAGATCATCATAATGATGGGCAGAGTGTAATTTTGTTTGGTTTTGTTCATATTGTTAGGTTTTAGATGATCAGTTTGGATGGCAAATATAGAAAAAAAAATTGAGCTATTTGCTCAATATTTCTTTTTGGTATTTGCTCCAGTTTGTTATCACTTCTAAAGCCTTTTGGTATGTTGGGTCGTTCCACTCGTTGATGATCTGCACGTAGGAGCTCGAGTCAAAGAGGGTTCTTGCAATCAATGCTTTGATTTGGACGCGCATGAGGGGCAGGGAGGCTTCAAGGGCGGCTTCGTCGCGGGGTAAGTTTTTACTTTCGGCAAAAGCGATCAACTCTTCGATGGCTTCATCGGGCACCCGATAGTTTTTGTTAAAGAGGTTGAATTGTTTGTATTGATTTGACAACGAGGAGCGTACTCCATCAATATAACGATTCATAAATTCGGTGACAATGCCCATACGGATCATTTGGGCCCAATAGAGAGAGTAGCCCGTGGTGTCGCGGGGTACAAAGATATCGGGCATTATTCCCCCTCCGCCATAAACGGTTCTCTTGCTCACTAAAGTTTGATAGCTCAATGAGTCTAAGAAATGGATGCTGTCTTTGGAGAAGCTCTCTCCTCTGGTATATCGATCTATTAAATTACGGTAGTAACCCTCTCTGTCGCCTATATTGTAAGGTGATTGGATCACCCTGCCGGTAGGGGTATGGTAGCGTCCTACCGTTAAACGAACCTGAGAGCCGTCGCTTAAGGGGAGTGGGTGTTGAACCAATCCTTTTCCAAATGAGCGTCTGCCGATGATGATGGCTCGATCCCAATCCTGTAATGCACCGGTCAAAACTTCGCTGGCAGAAGCGGATCCTTCGTCAATCAGCACCACTACAGGTGTCTCAATAAAGAATCCCTTACCAGAAGCAAGCTCATCTATGCGGGGCATGTTAGCCCCCTCTGTGTAGACCATGATCTTGCCTTTTTCCAGAAATTGCTCAGTAATCAACTGAGCGATATGCATATATCCACCTGAATTGCCTCTTAAATCAAGAATGACTCCCTTAGGCATGCGTTTAAACTTTCCAAATGCATCAATAAATTCGGTCATTGAGGTGAGTGAAAATCTTGTCAACCGCACGTAGGCAATATCGGGCAACGCTTCGTAAGCTGCATCCAAGCTGTGCATGGGAATCTTATCCCGCGTGACTTCAAAGGACAATGGCTGACTCACTCCTTTTCTAACGACTGACAAACGCACTTTGGTCCCTTTTGGCCCCCTCAGCAGAGAAAAAACACGCTCATTGGTCAACCCCACATTGGTAATCGCGGTGTCGTTGACGGCGATAATCCTGTCTGTAGCATAGATACCCACCGATTCCGACGGGCCGCCTGCAACAGGCGCAATGACTACCAAGGTATCCATGATAATGCTAAACTCCACTCCGATTCCCTCAAAATTCCCATCCAACTGCTCGTTGGCAGCGCGTACATCTTTGGCAGGGATAAAGGCCGAGTGCGGGTCAAGCTCTGTGATGGTCTTCATGATCACCTGATCTACCAACGCAGGCACATTTACCGTATCTATGTAGTAGTTTTGCAGGTAAAAAAGAAACTGCCCCACTTTATTGATCTGCGTGCTTAAGTCCTGCGCCAGAGCAGCGCAGGACATCAGCAGCATGGGGATAACAAGAAGAAACCTCGATCTCATTTGGACTACTCGGGTGTATTCCCTTCCATCTCGTTCTTGAGGGCAACCAATTCACTAATGTCGCCCAACGTGGTTTTTTCTAAATTGGCTTTTAACTTTTTAACAGCCTTTTGGGTTGTTTCGGCTTCTGTCTCCTTGACCTCTTTTACCTCCACCTCTTTCTTCTCTTCTGCGTATGTGCGCACGTGTGAGAGGTAGATACGTTTGCCTGTTTTATTAAATTCGATCACCTTAAACTCCAACTTGTCGTCTATTTTAGGCATCGATCCGTCTTTTAACACCATGTTCTTTTGGGTAACAAAGCCCTCTACGCCGTAGGGTAATGCTACGGTAGCTCCTTTGTCCACAAGGGTGATGATGGTACCTTCGTATACGGAGCCGGAGGTAAAGACCGTTTCAAACACGTCCCATGGATTTTCTTCCAATTGTTTGTGGCCTAAGCTCAAGCGACGGTTTTCCTGATCCACTTCCAATACGGTAACGTCGAGCGATTCTCCGATGGAGGTAAACTCGGCAGGATGCTTCACTTTTTTGGTCCAGGAGAGGTCGCTAATGTGCACCAATCCGTCAACACCCTCTTCCAACTCTACAAATACGCCAAAATTGGTGAAGTTGCGAACGGTGGCGGTGTGTTTGGAGCCAACAGGATATTTTTCTGCAATCGTAGCCCAGGGATCGGGTTTGAGTTGTTTAATACCCAGCGACATTTTGCGCTCGTCTTTATCCAAAGTCAGGATGATGGCTTCTACCTCGTCTCCTACCTTTAAGAAATCTTGTGCGCTGCGTAGATGGAGCGACCACGACATCTCGGAGACGTGAATGAGTCCCTCTACGCCGGGTTGTACCTCAATAAAGGCGCCGTAGTCGGCAATCACCACTACGCGTCCCTTAATGGTATCGCCCACCTTCACCTGCTCATCAAGAGCATCCCAGGGGTGAGGAGTCAACTGTTTAAGACCAAGTGCAATGCGTTTTTTGGCATCGTCAAAGTCCAAAATCACCACGTTCACCTTCTGGTCTAACTGGACGATCTCTTCCGGGTGGTTAATACGGCCCCAAGAGAGATCGGTGATGTGAATCAAACCGTCAACGCCGCCCAAGTCGATAAATACGCCGTAGGTAGTGATGTTTTTAACGGTTCCTTCCAAAACTTGTCCTTTTTCGAGTTTGCCGATAATGTCTGCCTTTTGGGCTTCCAATTCTGCCTCGATAAGGGCTTTATGAGAGACGACTACATTGCGGAATTCGTGGTTGATCTTCACGATCTTAAACTCCATCGTCTTGTTGACGTATACATCGTAGTCGCGTATGGGCTTCACATCAATTTGGGATCCGGGCAAGAATGCCTCTATGCCAAATACATCCACAATCATTCCGCCCTTGGTGCGGCACTTGATGTATCCCTTTACAATTTCATCTTTTTCAAAGGCTTCGTTCACGCGATCCCAAGAGCGCAATGAGCGCGCCATTTTGTGAGAAAGAAGCAACTGACCTTTGCGGTCTTCTGCATTCTCTACATAAACCTCTACCTTATCTCCGATGGCTAAATCGGGGTTATAGCGAAATTCGTTAATACTGATTACGCCTTCGCTCTTGTAGCCAATGTTTACCAAGACTTCGCGCTTGTTTAGCGCTACCACTAAGCCCTCTACCACTTCATTTTCCAAAACTTTGGAGAGCGTCTTGTTATATTGCGATTCGATTACCTCCTTGTCTGCGTCGTAAGGCGCATCTTTTTCAAAAGCATCCCAATCAAATTGATCTACAGGAACGGAGGCGTTGCTTTTTTTGTGTTTTTTAAGGGTGTCTGCAATAGAAGTTTCTTCTTCTATGTAGGCATCAATGCGTTCGGCTTTTGGTTCCAAGCCTTCAATTTGCTCTTCGTTTTCGAGCATCTCATTTTTTTGTTTAGTCATAATAACTTTTGTGTTTGAGAATTAGTGGTTTGACATTATCTATAGTGCCCAAAAAGGCGCGCAAATTTACTCATTATTTCTCAAATACAAAAATTTATCTTTCGGGCGTGTTGTTTCCTCCTTCCATTTTGTCATCGGAAGAGGACTTGCGCGCCTTTTTCACTACGGTATTGAACTTTCCAAAGCGCCAAAATGCGCCGATGTTTGCTGTGCGTACCTGATAAGTGTATCGGGAGAGGCTGGTATATGTAACATCCGAATAGTCTAATTCATATACACGATTCTTTCTGAATGGTTCCGTCACGCTCAGCGATACAGAGAATTTTTCTTTAAAGAATCGTTGGCTGATGCCAAAATTGGTCATGTACATGTAAGGGTTTTTGTACTGAAGCGAAACGCCCCCTCCAAATAAATAGGCATTTGCGTAGATATTGGATCCTTTCCAGAGCATGAGGTTACATCCTAAAGAACCGTTAAAACCAAAACCGCTATTGCTTAAATCTGCTTCGCTGTAAGAGACATGGGTATAGGAGCTCCCCATGTTTAAGTAGATATTGAGTTTTTGTCCTTGTCTATATGAAAGATTGGCATTTAGCCGATAGCTCTGGTTTCTTCCAATATTTTCATAAGTACTGTGCCTGACCCCGTCATCGTACATTCTGGATATCCGTTCAATATCGTTAGACGCAAAAAATGCACCCAAATTGGCTCCAAAGGTCCACTTTTGAGACGACTTTCGATACCCTCCGTTGAACGCATTTCTTACTACGGTATTCAAACCGGGATTCCCGTAACTAATATCCATGGGATCTGCATCATCGACATAGGGATTCAGATACCAGATGCCTGGTCTGTTTAGTCGTTGGGTATATCCCACCGTCAGCATGTGCCCTTTGTTCAACATAAAAGAGAAGTTAAGGTACGGAACAATATTAAACTGACTGTTGTCAAAGATCTGATCTCCGTGCGCGCTTTTAGAGACGCCATCATTAAAGGCATACTCTCCCCTAAACCCTGCTTTGGCCGTCATGATCTTCTTTTTGTACACATACCCTCCATAAATGTTGGCAATATGCTGGTTGTAATCCAAGTCGTTTACCCGCGACCTATCCAAAATCCACTCATTGGTCAACTCATCATATCTCTTGATTTCTGTATTTGAACTGTTTTGCCTAAGGATATATTTGAGGCCGGTCTCAATTTGATGCTCTTTAGACAGCGGATCATAATAGTCAGCCTGCACCGTATGTTCATACCCCATCGCATCGTTAAAGGAGTGTTGCAAATAGGCCGCATAGTTGATTTCGGGATCAATTTCTGTTTCTGTTTTCTGATTCCTGGGAGATGCATCCAAACTGTAACTAAAGGTGAGGTTCTGATCCGGTTTTTTAAAAGTCTTTTGATAAGAGAGGCTTCCCGAGCCTGAGCCATAGGTATTTTTGTTGTCTGAATTTCTTACGTACTTTCTTGTAACCTGATTGAGGCTATTTTTGGCTTCAAATAGAGAGGAGCCCAAAGAGAAGCTATTCCCCAAATATCCCCATCCCGAGAGGGTAACCAAATTCAGAGTATCGATCTCATAACTTGCTTCTATACCAAAGTTGTAAAAAGAGTTGTGCCCATTGCTTTTTCCATTGGATGAAGAGTATTTAAACTCCTCGCTTACAAAGCTTTCTGTTTCTGAAGAGAGTGAAGACCCTTTTTGAACAAACTTACCTGCAAAAAAGTTGGTACTCACGGCAAACTTGCCTAACTGAGCGGCAAAGTAGCCTCCGCCGTTATAACCTCCCAAAGTATTGGCTCCCAAGTTGACACTCCCATTGTACCCGCTTGGCTTTGAATGTGTAATGATATTAATCACTCCACCGACTCCCTCAGCATCATATTTTACCGGCGGATTGGTGATCACCTCTATTGATTTGATCGAGCTTGCCGGCATCGATTTGACCACATCTTTAAAGTTTTTCACAATCATTCCTGTTGACTTTCCATTTACCAAAACTTTATAGTTGGTCTCTCCATTAAGGCGAACATTGTCATCGCCGTCCACGCTCAACATGGGAACTTTTCGCAAAATATCCAACACCGTGCTGGTTGCTGTTTGAGGGTCAGCTTCCAAATTATAGGTAAGCTTATCCACCTCATTTTTGATCAATGGACGTACCGCCGTAACGGTTACAGCGCTCAGCATGTTCTCACCCTCGCTAATGGCGATCTTTCCCACATCGACCCGTCTCTGCGATCCGTCTAAGTGTATCTCTTTTTTCACATTAACATATCCAATTTGAGAAGCATATAGTTGATAGCCTCCTTTTCCGGGGGCTTCTATGGTAAACTTCCCGTCCGCAGCCCCTGCCACCGATGCAATCAGTTTTAGAGAATCTGTAAAGAGGGCAACGGTTGGATACTCCACCGCCTTGCCGCTAAGTGAATCGACGATGCTTCCCGTCACGATGATTTTTTCATCGGGATTTCTTTGTGCATGCAGGGAAAAAGAGAGAAGACAAAAAATTGATAATAGCTTTATTAGTTTCATTGAAATAATAATTAGAGCAGGCAACATACGCCTATTGCACGATGTGCAAAAATCAAGCCAACAATTTTCACTATATTTGTGCTCAAATCAACTAAAACTACCAATATCATTTATGGATACACCAAAAAAACAACGCACCTCTTTTTCCAGAAACTTCTGGACCGTTATTGTGATGGAGTTTCTGGAGCGGGGCGCATACTACAGCGTACTTTCTGTTCTTGCCACATTTCTTGTACTCAGTCACTCAGAAGGAGGACTTGGTTTCTCAAAAGAGGCCGCCGGAGCCATCAGCGGTACCATTCAACCGCTGCTCTACTTCTTGCCCATTTTGGCCGGTGCCCTTGCCGACCGTTACGGATACCGCAGATTCCTAATGTTTGCCTTTCTCTTTTTGATATTAGGATATGGCCTCACGGGTATGGCCAATAGCTATGTTTTTGTATTTGGGACATTAATCATCATGGCCATTGGAGCGGGGCTCTTTAAACCCATTATTACAGGAACCATTGCCCGCTCCACCACAGAGCAAAACTCATCGTTGGGATTTGGGATCTTTTATTGGACCATTAACTTGGGAGCATGCCTCTTTCCCCTTATATTGGTGCCCTATCTAAAGAGCTTCTCCTACAGCTACATTTTTTATATGGCCTCAAGCGTCTCTGTGCTGTTGCTTCTGATCAATATTTTTATCTATAAAGAGCCGCCCCGTCCTAAAACCTCTAAACCCATCTCTCAGATTCTCTCAGAAATGGTCATGGTGTTAAAAGATTGGAGGTTCCTTCTGATGATTGTGCTCTACTCCGTTTTTTGGATCCTCTACTTTCAGATCTACGGGTCGGTGCAGTGGTATCTCAAGTTTCATGTTGATATGACTCCGGTCAACCAGGCCGTCAACTCTTTTTTGGGTCTCTTTGTCTCCAATCCAAGCTGGTCTTTTGACGTTGAACACATCACCGCGTTCACTGCCGGTACCATTATATGCTTGCAACTCTTCATCTCCACCCTGATCAGAAAGACCAAACCACTTCCTACTATGATTACGGGGCTGGCGCTCGGCACGTTAGGCTTTGCCGTTTGGGTGATCTCTTCACATGCGTGGGTCTTTATGCTTGGCCTTTTTATCTTTACGATCGGAGAGATGGTGGCGCAACCCAAATACCTCTCCTATGTAGGATTGATTGCCCCTGCCGACAAAAAGGCGCTCTATATGGGTTACTCTTTTCTATACGGCGTAATCGGCAGCGGGGTTGGCGGCTTTATGGGAGCCTACCTCTATGTACATTTCATAGACAATCTTAACCGTCCGCCGCTCTTGTGGCTCACTTTGTGTGGACTTGGCGTGCTCAGTATGGTGGGATTATGGGCTTACAACAAGTGGGTGGCAAAGCCTAACGCTTAAATCGATCTGATCAGTTCCCAAAACAGTTCGAGCCCCCTGATTTTTTCCTGATCCAAAGGATAACTGATGTTTTGCGTGAGGTACGCTTTAGCAAACGCCACCGAGAAGCGGTTATCGGCCTGAGCGGCAATAGCCTCATCAATATGCGACAACCCATAAGCCAGCGCCTCATCAAAAGTCTCCGCAAAACCATTTGGCAATACCTTATTAGCCACCCAAGCCGCAAACACAAAAGGTTTACCTGTCCAACATATCCAATGCTCCGCCAAGTCATAAATATATGGATATTGTCCTTGATGCAGCAGCGCTTTATCCCCGATCAACACCACACTTTCCGGCAAATCAGCAAGCAGTGGTACATACTGAGGAGTTACCCGCCAATAGTCACGGAGCAATAATTTGCCCAACAATACTGAAGTCCTCGATTCCTGATCTAAGGCCACTTCTCTTACCTGCTCCACCGGAACCCGACTGCACAGCAACACACTTGCCACCGCAGATACAGCACCAATACAATATTTGCCAACAATCTCATAATAGGGCAATGATGGCGCTGCTGCAACCGGCACAATGGCTAAATCGCACAGGTCATGATGCAACTGATGTGCAGCTGCAGCCGGTGATGCAAAATCAAGGTGAATGTATGGAGACAGCGCCTTTTGTTTTAATCCATATACAAAAGGCGCCGTATTCAAATAGGGAATGGCTACAACACGAATCATCGTTTTTTAAACAACCACATGCCAAAGAAGGTGAGTACGCCGTTAACGATCAACAGACTGAATCCAAAGTCAAATACATATTGCTGGATAAAGAAGCAGATGATGGGCGATGCAATGGCAATATACGGAATGGCCCTGTCGTGTACCTGACACCTGGTGAGGATGCCAAAGAAAAAGAGACCCAAAAGCGGGCCGTAGGTGTAGGAGGCGATTTTATATACCAATACGATGACGGCGTCGTTGCTGATCAGGTGAAGGATCACAATGATGGCAATAAAGATGAGGGTGAAGATCGAGTGTGTTCTGTTGCGGATGCGTTTTCTCTTTGCTTCGTCGTTGATCAGGTCGGCGCGGTGCTTAAAGCCGGCAAAATCCACGCACCATGCTGTGGTTAACGATACCAAAGCGCCGGCTGCGCTGGGATAGGCTGCTGAGATTAAGCCTACGGCAAAGATCATGGCAATGGCAATGCTGCCTAAATGTTCGGTGGCGACAGATACAAAGATCTGATCGGTTTTTTCCAGGCCCATTCCTGCCAAACCGCCATGTTTGCTTACGTACAGGGCAAGGACTGCTCCAAGTAAAAGGAATATGTAGTTGATGATGACCATTGTTCCCCCCAAGGTAAGCATGCTCTTTCTGGCGGCTTTGGCGCCGTCAATGGAGATCGTCTTTTGCATCATCTCCTGATCGAGTCCGGTCATGGCTACGGCTACAAATGTGCCGCCCACAAACTGCTTGACGATATTTCTGCTTGCGCTCCAGTCCCAATTCACCATTTTGGTGTAGCCTGCGTCACGAATGTTGCCAAACATTTCGCCAAGCCCAAAGCCTAATTCTTTTGAAACAGCGTAAATGGTTACCACTACTGCTGTAACCATAAAGGTGGTTTGCAGGGTATCTGTCCAGATAATCGTCTTAATGCCCCCTTTGCGGGTGTACAAAAAGATCAGCGCCATAAATATGGATGCAACCACCCAAAACGGCACATTCATCTCTTTGGGAATAAACATGAAGAGCACAAGAACAACTACATAGACACGTACTGCGGCGCCCAACACGCGCGAAAGGATAAAGAACGCCGATCCCGTTTTGTAGCTGAAGAAGCCAAAGCGTTGTTCAAGATAAGAGTAGATTGACGTTACCTTTAGGCGAAAGTAGAGTGGAACCAGTACCAGCGCTATGATGGCATAACCTACCACAAAACCCAAGATCATGGGCATGTAGTAGAAGTTGTCTGTGAATACCTGACCGGGAACCGAGATAAAAGTAACCCCCGATATGGAGGTGCCGATCATGCCATACGCCACGATAAACCATGGCGCTTTGTTACCGGCTTTAAAAAAGGCGCTGTCGTCGGCTTTACGCGATGTGAACCACGACAGTAAAAACAGCATAGCCGTGTAGATCACGAATACGCCCATCAGTAAAGTAAAATTTAGAGTCATATAGTTTAAGTTTTGTTTATATTCGTATACCCAAATGGTTGACGGTTTTGAATGGCACGTCCTAATGTCAGTTCGTCGGCACACTCCAGTTCGTCACCAAACCCCACGCCACGGGCAATGGCAGTGATTCGAACCTGAGCGGAAAGCGCATCTATTTGTTTAGAGATATAAAACGATGTGGTCTCTCCCTCCATGGTGGTACTGAGTGCGAGCACAATCTCCTGCGCCTCTCCCCTGCTGACACGTTCCAGTAACGCACCAATAGTCAAATCGTCAGGTCCGACCCCGTCTATGGGCGAAATGATCCCGCCCAACACATGGTATTGCCCTTTATAGTGCCCCGTTTGCTCGATGCTCATCACATCCCGAACACTCTCCACCACGCATATAATGGTCTTGTCGCGCCGAACGTCGGCACAAAACGGACAAACATCTGTATCAGAGAGCATACTGCACACAGCGCAATATTTAACTTCATTGCGTAAACGTATAAAAGCAGTTCCAAAGCGCTCCACATCTTCTTTAGGTTGTTTGAGCAAATAGAGTGCCATACGTAATGCTGTCCTCTTACCCACACCCGGGAGTCGGGTAAAGGCGTCTACAGCCTGTTGCAGTAGCGCGGAATGGAAAGGAGGTTCAAACCACGACATAAGCCTCCACAGCGTTTCGTACCGATCTATGAAGCAGGAGCATGCGTTTAGCCAACTCATAGTCGGTGATTCCTGTCTCCTCCATAATCATGCGCGAACCACGGTCTACCAATTTGGCGTTGGTGAGTCGCATATCGATCATTTTGTTCCCTTTTACATGGCCCAGACGAATCATGGTCGATGTAGAAATCATATTAAGGATCAGCTTTTGAGCGGTCCCAGACTTCATACGTGTGCTGCCGGTGACAAACTCGGGGCCTACGATGGCCTCAATGGGAATGTCGACCTCTTTGCTCACGGGGGAGTCGGGATTGCAAGTGACGCAAGCGGTAAGGATGCCACGTTTTTTGGCCTCTCGGACTGCGCCAATGACATAAGGAGTGGTTCCTGAGGCGGCAATGCCCACTACCACATCTTTTGTGTCTATGTTATAGGGTTGCATGTCGTTCCATCCTCCTTCAAAACTGTCCTCGGCCGCTTCAACCGCACGGCGAATCGCTTTGTCTCCACCTGCAATCAAGCCAATGACCAAATCAAAAGGCGCTCCGTAGGTAGGCGGTATCTCTGAGGCGTCCAATATACCTAAACGTCCGCTGGTACCTGCTCCAAGATAAAAGAGACGTCCCCCTCTCTTTATGCGTTCCACGATGCCATCAACCAACTTTTCTATTTGGGGAATGCACTGTTCGACCGCTAAAGGAACTGCTTTATCTTCACGGTTCATGTTGGTTAATAACTCCCCGGTTGACATGAGGTCAAGGCCATCATAATTTGATGATTGTTCGGTAATTTTCATAATATGCTAAGATTGGTGGTATGCCAATAGCCCCTCTATAGGCGTTTTAAGGATTTTGCCTATGGTCATGCCCTGCTTTTCTGCCTCCTCGCTAATAATATCCTGATAAAAGTAGGCAATGGAGCCCACGATGTTTACCCTATATTGCTTGTAGTCGTATTGGGCAATATTACGCCCGAAAAATTCGGCAAAAGAGCTGTGAAGCAGATTGTTGATATGTGAATGATGGCTGTTCTCATGCAAAAAGGGAGAAAAAGTGGCCAGAAAACGTCCGGGCATAGGCTCCCTGTAGACCTTTTGAATAATCAGATTCATGTCTACTTCCGGAAATTGGGCTTTAAAGGCCCTGTCAATTTCAGCCGGTAGCTGTCGCTTGATAAAGTCAGACAATAACTTACGTCCTAAAACCGCTCCCCCGCCCTCGTCGCCTAAGATAAATCCTCCGGCAGGCACTTTATCGGGCGCGATTTGCGCACCGTCGTAAAAACAGGAGTTGGAGCCGGTGCCCAAGATACAGGCGATCCCGGGTTGATTCCCGCAGAGGGCCCGCGCTGCAGCCACCATGTCGGAGTCGGCTGAGCTGACGGCTTGAGGGAACACTTGCAGGAAGCACTCTTGCATATGTTTTTCCATTTGGGCGCCGGTAACGCCTGCTGCATAAAAGTGGATGCGTCCCACTTCGCCTTCAAAAGAGGCTCGCAGTTGTTCAAGGATAGCGCATATCTCTTTCTGGTTTAAAAATACCGGATTGATGCCCGATGTGCTTAGTCGTTTTACTGTTCCGTCCGGATATACCACCCGCCAGTCTACTTTGGTGGATCCGCTGTCTGCAATGATTGTGATCATATTGTAAATGTATTATAAGTTCAATTTCTCTCCCTCCGAATGGGCAATGATTACCGATGTACAGGCGTCGCCAAATGCGTTAATAGAGGTACGCGCCATGTCGCATAACTGTTGCACAGCCAGCACCAAACCGATTCCTTCCAACGGCAGGCCTACTGCGCCCAATACTACTGCCAGCATCACCAATCCCGCCATGGGAATGCTGGCCGCGCCAATCGCCGCCAATATGGCGGTCAACACCACCATAATCTGTTGAGCGATCGTTAGGTCAATCCCGTATGCCTGAGCAATAAAGAGAGCAGTAACACATTCGTAGAGCGCCGTTCCGTTCATGTTGATCGTGGTTCCCAGCGGGTGGACAAATGAGGCGACTTTATGGGAAACACCCACCTTTTCCTGAATGTCCCGCAAAGCTACAGGAAGTGTAGCCACCGATGAACAGGTAGAGAAGGCGGTCAACAGCGGCGTTGACATCTTTTTGATCAGTTTGAGTCCGTTATGACGGCTCAACAGATAGACAAGGCCGGGTAAAAGAATCACGCCATGAATCAGGCACCCGCCCCAAATGGTGCAGGTATAGACACCCAATCCACTCAATACTCTTAATAAAGCTTGGGAATCACCCGCGTATGGAGCTATTACACACGCAACAAGAGAAAATACGCCGTAGGGTGTAAACTTGATGATAAAGAGGGTCATCTTCATCATCACATCAA
This sequence comes from Bacteroidales bacterium, assembly GCA_009781275.1. GTDB lineage: Bacteria > Bacteroidota > Bacteroidia > Bacteroidales > UBA932 > WRBG01. The sequence continues at coordinate 12,826 of WQYK01000008.1, forward strand.
AAAATGAACTAAAGAAGTTCCCCATCACCTCGCGTGTTTTATCGCCGGTACGGGTAAGAAAGAACCCAAAGACGATGGCAAAAAAGACCACCGGCAAGAGGTTCCCTTTGGACATCTCTTCAAAGAGGTTAGCGGGAATAATGTTGACAAATTGGTCAATAAAGGAGACGTTGGTAACGGTCAGGTTGGTGACGCTCTGAGAGAGGTTTAGGTCGGTACCCACGCCCGGTTTGACAATGTTAACCAAAAAAAGACCCAGGGTAGCGGCAATGGCTGTGGTACACAGGAAAAAGAGTAACGTCTTTCCTGCAATCCTGCCCAGGTCAAGCGAGCGACCCATATTGCCCATTCCCATCACCAGGGAGCTAAATATAAGGGGAATCACAATCATTCCCAACGCACGTAAAAACATCCGCCCTATCCATTCAATATAGGGAACATGCCGGTAAAAGAACATTCCAAAGAGAGCTCCCAACACAATGGCCGATAAAATTTGCCAATGAAGTGCTATGCTGATTTTTTTCATCGCTCTATCCACCCCTTACTTTAAAACTCCTACGCCCCAAGCCCCCGATGACTGCGCCCAGGCGCGGTGCATCATCCCCGTGTTAAACACTAAGGCCACGTTGCCTTGTTTGTCGACGCAAACAATACCGCCTCCGGAGCCTTCCATCTTATCAATTTTATTCCAGATTACCTCATCTGCAGCTTCCTGCAAAGAGAGCCCTTTGTACTCCATGAGGGCCGATACTTGAAAAGCGACCACCTGACGAATCCACAACTCTCCATGGCCGGTTCCCGAGATCGCAACGGTGTTGTTGTTGGCATAAGTGCCTGACCCAATGATGGGAACATCCCCTACCCTGCCCCACATTTTTCCGCTCATTCCACCTGTGGAGGTGGCGGCAGCTAAATTGCCGTTGACGTCTAAGGCCACGCAGCCCACGGTGCCCCTTGGGTCGCTCTCTTCTTTTTGTTCGCGGATCCGGCGAATCTGCTCCAAACGGGCAGGAGTGCTAAAGTATTCGTTTTCTACAATTTCAGCACCATGTTGCTTGGCAAATGAAGAAGCTCCCGTACCAATCAGCAACACGTGTGGCGTCTTTTCCATCACCATACGGGCGGTTGAAATGGGATTTTTGATGTCGGTTACACCCGCTATGGCTCCCGCCATAAGGTTGCTGCCGTCCATAATGGCGGCGTCCAGCTCATGTCGACCTTCTGCGGTGGCTACAGCGCCGTGTCCGGCATTAAAAAGGGGACAGTCTTCTAAATAGCGTACCACGGCCTCTACGGCGTCTAATGCGGCTCCTCCATTTGTCAATATCACTTTTCCAATGTTTAGAGCCTCTGCAAGGTGCTGTTCATAAACGGCTACCCTTTCCGGAGTCAAACTGCTTGAGGCGCCACCGGCCCCGCCGTGAAGCGAAATCGCCCATTTCTGTTGCTCCCCGACTTGTTGTGCTTGCATAGGTATGCAAAACATTATCAGCAAAATAGTTGTTGATAAATAGAAGGATACTTTTTTCATATTGCTTGGTTTTAGTGGTTTCTCTTTTTGCTGCTTATTGCCCTCAAGGGCAAAAAAGCGGGTAAATATAACTATTTTACTAAAACAAGAGTTCCATCCTGGGTAATAATGTGCAATGCATCCACTCGGTCAGAGTTCAATAAAATTGAACCAAAGAAGATGCCGTATGCTTTGCCTCCTATCTCCATCTGTGGGCGGTTCCAAGCAGGTAAAATAGTGGGAATGGGGAGCTCCTGATAATAATAGGTACCTTTTACATGTCCTCTGTAATCATCTATCTTGTCCGTTTCTCCGGAAACAGTCAAAGTGTTGTTTTCACCAAAGTCATAAATGATATCATGCTGGTAGTAATCAAGCTGTTTATACGAATTATTTGCATCCGAATAGTAAGCGCGCATGAGGTTCCATTTTCCAAGGTCGGTATTTTTGGTTACGCGTATTTGTACAGTTTTGATTTGTCTTTCCCATATTGAAGGATATGGCAAAACATCCACAAAATGATACCTCATACCGTCTACATGCACGCCTCTGATTCCAAAAAAGAGATCATCTTGCAAACTAAAAATATACGCTCCGTTTTGGGTTGTGAGGTGAAATTGTACATATACATTACCTCCGTCGATACACCTTAGTCCTATGGGGCACCTCCCGTCAATGATGTTCTCGATGCCAAGTGATAGATCGAATTGAGGGAAATAGGCTGTTTCACCCTTTTTAATCTCTGTCATTTCCCCTATTTTGGAAACAACTGTTCCACTGCCGGGGGCGACTACCGTTACCTTACATGTTGCGCTTTGATTACTATCCTTAATTGTTGCAGTGATCACACATTCTCCTATGTTCCAAGATTTTACTATAACTGCAGGCTTCATGCTGACGGTGTCAATAGAAGCAACAGCATGATTACTCGAACTCCATATTACTTCCTGAATCGGGGCATCGTATGGCATTATTTCCCACCATAAAACCTGACTCTCCCCCTCCTCAAACGTGATAGAAGACAGAAACAATATGACTTCGGTTTCTACGGTTTTTGTACTGTTTTGGTCGTCACCATTATCGTTTTCGTCATCAATAGCGTTGACCCTTTGGCAGCTTGCTATCATCAACAAGGCTGCTGCAATTATATAAAAACCTAAGTATTTCATCACTGTTTTTTTTCCTGATTTGCCGAATAGAGCATGGCCCCGCTTGTATAGATCACAACCACAATCACCACAATCTTTAGAATATTGAGAGGTAGCGAAGTGATCAGGTATGCCGCAATCAGCACCCCTATGGCCCCGGTAATGGTTATGGCCACGGAGGGCTTTCTGGCGTATTTTCCTGTCTTTATAAACTTAATACCGGCTACAGGCATAAGGAATGCGCAGGAACCCATCATAATGGGGAAAACACACAACGGGGACATGCCCAAGAGAAAGAGCATGGCCATACAAGGCGCATAGAGCCCCACTCCTGCCGTCATAAATGCACCCAGGAAAAAGTTACCTATGATACCCACGATCAGGAAGCCACCGGTAAGCCCTGTAGTGCTGCCATGACCCTCGATCAGGCCGGCGATGCTTAACGTCATGAGTATCGCCGTGCAGGCGAGGGCTATGCCCATCACCAGCCGGATCATCCTTCTGCTAAATTTGGCAACAATACCGGCGCCCAACCAGGCTCCCACTGTGGCCGATGCGATTAACGTCACGAGTGTTACCACCTCCACTTTCACCACCGTAATAAAGATGAGCGCTTGCAAGGCGATGGGAATAGCGTTGGCCACATTTAGCGTTCCGGGAATGACCTTGTCGTCGACGGCTTTGGTGGCTTTAAAGATGGCCGTAATCTGTGCAAACGATCCAATCCCCAGTGTATCCAGAAAGTTGGCTACCAAGCCCACCAGGCCGGAAAACCAATGGGGCTTTTCTTTGGGTTCGTTTTTATGGGCAATCACATCTTTTGCAAAAATATATGCAAAAGGGATGACCATTAAAATAAGTACTCCTAATAATATCTTTACAACCATACGATAACTATCTTTTACCAAAAAAATAATGATGCAAAGATCCGTAGTGGTCTTTGTAACGTTCAAAAGAGTCTAGCAAAATATTGATTGCCGTTTGTTTATCCAAGAATTTTTCGACTACTACTGTTTTATTTTCCAACTTTTTGTAATCTTCGAAAAAATTCATTGTTTCTGAGATCAAGTGGGCGGGGAGTTCCGAAGTCTCGTTGTAGTGATTCATGCTTGGGTCACCTGCAGCTACGGCAATAATTTTGTCGTCGGCCTCACCGTTGTCTAACATTCGCATCACACCAATAATCCTGGCCGGGACAATACACAGAGGCACGAATTCTATCTGCGAAAGGATCAGGATATCTAACGGGTCTTTGTCTTCTCCGTAACTTTGAGGAATAAAACCGTAGTTAGCAGGGTAATAAACAGAGGAGTAGAGCACACGATCCAGTCTGAGCAAGCCACTGTCTTTGTCTAATTCGTACTTGGCGCGGGTACCTTTAGGTATCTCTATAATGCCGTTCACTACATCAGCTCTAAAATCCGGAATAACGTGATGCCAAGGATTAAAATTGTGCATTAAATTGACTTTAAATTAAAATTATTGCAAAAATAATGATATTTTTGCCATTCGTCTGTTTTAACAAGAAAATGTTTACTTTTGCCATGCATTTTTATGATTGAACTTATGAGCACCCTAATTCCATCTCGTTTCTTTATCCCTAACTCAAAATAATGTTGACAATGAATTACTCAACCAAACAGTTAAGTGCGCTCGTCATTATTCGTGTGCTTGTGGGTTGGCACTTTGCATACGAAGGCTTGGCAAAAATTTTTAACCCAAACTGGAGCGCAGCCATGTATCTTAGGGATTCTCAGGGGTTTTTCTCTCGGTTTTTTATCAACCTTGCAGATTCATCTGCCATGCCTGTAGTCGATCTAATCAACGAATGGGGGTTGCTCTTGATTGGGCTGGGGCTTATGTGCGGCGCTTTTTCCAGAATCGCTTCGGTTTGCGGAATACTTATTTTGGCCCTCTATTCCCTGTCGCATCCCTTTTTTATTGGAGTGCAATACGTGATGCCGGTTGACGGAAATTACCTTTGGATTGACAGAAATATTATCGAAATGGCAACTTTGTTGGTGATCTTCATATTTCCCACTTCACAAATAATCGGCCTTGACAGATTTATAATAAAATATGTACCTAAACTTGTATAAGATGATCGAGAAAGATTTAGAACAGAATAAGCCAAAAGAGACCCCATCAAAAAGCAGAAGAGAGGCCCTTAAGACGATGCTTACCCTGCCGGTGGTGGGGGCGCTTGGAGTGGGTGTTTTAAAAAAAGTATTGAAAGAGCATGACCTTAGAAAAAAACGCAACCTCTTTGCGTTTGAGAACAAACCAAAGCTCCCTCAAGATGTGGTCGGCAAAGAGATCCGCTTAGGGATCATCGGGTTTGGCATTAGGGGAAAACAGCTTTTACAGGGACTTGGTTTTGTTGAACCAAAGGTGATTGATGAGATGGCTCTAAAGAGCAAGATGGACAGTAAAGATACACGTTTACAGCTCTTTCGTGAGCAAGACGACCTAAATGTAATAATCAATGGTGTTTGCGACATTTTTGATCCTTACGGCGAGGCCGCTGTAGAAGCTGGAGCCAACATCCACCGTCAGGGTACAGATGGCAAAATGGGAAAAGAGCCTGTCCGCTACCGCACCTATCAGGAGTTGATTGCTGCCGACGATATTGACGCCGTAATCATTGCTTCTCCGGACCACTGGCATGGACAAATGACCATTGACGCCGCTTTAGCCGGCAAGCATGTCTACCTGGAGAAACCGTTCACATGGACAGTGCCCGAAACGTACCGCGTCAGGGACGTTGTCAAAAAAACAGGGATTGTTTTCCAGTTAGGCCATCAGGGGCGCCAAACCGATAGCTACATCAGGGCCAGGGAGATCATTGATCTGGGTTTGTTAGGTAAGGTCAGCCTGATCGAGGTGTGCACCAACCGCAACACCCCCAACGGTGCTTGGGTCTACCCCATCATCGAAGGCTCCTCCCCCGACACCATTGACTGGAAACAGTTCGAGGGGCCGATTGAGCAGATTAAAGAATATGAGGCATATATGAAAGCGAACAAGCTGGACCACTTCATGGGCCCGGATGCACGCAATCACTTCTCTTTAGAGCGTTTCTTCCGCTGGCGCTGCTGGTGGGACTACAGCACAGGTCTTAGCGGCGACCTTCTGACGCATGAATACGATGCAATTAACCAGATGCTGGAAGTTGGTATCCCCTCTTCTGTGGTATCCTCGGGAGGCATCTATGTTTTTCCAGACGGCCGGACGGTTCCTGATGTAGTACAAACCGTAATGGAATTTAGAGACAAAGAGATCACTATGCTCTACAGCGCTACCCAGGGCAACAGCCGCAGACGCGGTAAAGTAATCATGGGCAGGGACGCCAGCCTTGAGGTTTCGAGCACGCTTCTCATGACAGCCGACCCAGCCTCTGTGAGGTATGAACAGCAGATCAATGAGGGCGTGATCAAAACCGATGAGCCCTTCTACTCCTACATCCCCGGCTCCAACAAAGTGGATGCAGTCACCTCTGCCACAGAACTATATTTTGCACAAAGAGGGCTTCTCTACACTTACGTCGGAGGCAAGCGTTACGACACCACCCACCTCCACCTGCGGGAGTGGCTATACTGCATACGTAACAACCAAACGCCAAGCTGTCACATTGATGCTTCTTTTGAAGAGGCAATGACGGCACACATGGGAACGCGCGCATACCTCGAAGGACGTACAATGTACTGGGATAAGGAGAGAGAGGAGATCACAAGAGGTTAACACATTAATTATTACCCATAAATCATAAACCATGAAAAAACTACTACTATTCCTACCCATCTCCATTTTTCTGATTGCCTCGGGCTTCTCATACGAAAAAACAGTTACGCTCCAAGAGATCTATGCAGAAAGGGCTGCAGGCAATTTCCAAAAAGCAAAAAAGCTGATAGACTACTACATTGCCCAAAACAATTTAGATGAGCTTGAATTGTACAATTTACAGGCAGCAAAGGATACCATGGACAGAATTGTGGTCGATTTTAACAGAACGCGGGAAGATATGGTTACTTTTATCAAACAATACTATCCCGATGTCAACGACAAAATGCTGGCTCAATGGGAAGAAGAGAAGTCATTGGAGATGATGGTGATTGAAGGTGAAAAGAGGTACTATAGCCGGGCCGCACCCAATCTTTTTCGCATTGACAAAGAGGCCATCGCCCGCAAACTCGAAGTGGACGGACGCCCCACCCCCAACCGATACGACAGCATCATCTCGATCCGCCTTCCTCAACTGATAGAAAAACTTTCTCAAAGCGGAGAAACGCAAGGAGATCCGGTAGAGATGAAGATTAAGTATACCCTAACCCTAAGGCCCAACACCATTCCCGAAGGTGAAACGGTAAGGTGTTGGCTCCCCTATCCCATTGAAGACCATCGCAGGCAAACCAACATCCAACTGCTGTCGGTCAATAGTGACAACTATATCATCAGCCCTCAAGAGTATGTACACCGCACCCTCTACATGGAAAAGGTGACCAAAAAGGATGAACCGCTCGTCTTCTCTCTTGAGTTTACCTACTCATCCATTCCCGAATGGTTCAACCTGTCGGCCGGCAAGGTAAAACCCTACGATACCCAAAGCGAACTCTACAAAACCTATACGGCAGAGAGGGATCAACATATTATCTTTACAGATAAAATCAAGGAGGTCTCCGCTCAGGTGGTGGGAGACGAAACCAACCCCTTTATCAAGGCAAAGAAGATCTTTGAATGGATTGACAGCAACTACCCTTGGGCAGGAGCGCGTGAGTATTCGACCCTTCCCAACATTCCCATGTATGTGTTGGAGAACAACCACGGCGACTGCGGACAGGTCAGCCTGCTCTTTATTACCATGGCGCGCTACAACGGCATCCCTGCCAAGTGGCAAAGCGGCTTTATGACGCACCCCGGAGCGCTTAACCTCCACGACTGGGCAGAGGTCTATTTTGAGGGCATTGGCTGGGTACCGGTTGACCAGTCGTTTGGAAGAAGCCTCTTTGGAGATGACGAGCGGGTCATTAACTTTTATGTAAACGGCATTGACGGTTATAGATGGATTGTAAACGAGGACTACGGACAGCCGCTGTTTCCTGCAAAAACTTATTTAAGAAGTGAATCGGTAGACTTTCAGCGGGGCGAGCTGGAGTGGCGCGGCGGCAACATCTATTTTGACAAGTGGCGTTGGAGGTTTGAAGTAGAATATTTAAACTAAAAAAGCGTCTCCTCCCACCGGGCCAACGCCTCGGGCAGGTTTTTGCGTCCAAAACCAATCCTAAAGAAGGGCGCGTCCGGTCCAAACAGAGGGGCCGGAAGGAGCATGACGCCGCTCTTTTCTATCAATTCGTTGCAATAGTGTGATACCGGTTGCAGAGACAAAAATTTAGGGAAAGCAATCGAAGAGGCAACAGGCCGGTGCCAGGCAAAGAGGTTGGTGTGACGCCCAAAGAAGTCATCTAAAAGTTGCAGATTGCCGGAAATGATCTCCATATTGCGCTGCACAATTTGTTCCTTTGCCCGCAAACCCATAATCGCCAATACTTCCGATGGTGCGCTGCTGCATATAGTGGTATAATCCTTGTAAAAAGCGCACGATTGCAACAGGGCCTTATCCTTAGAAATGAGCCAGCCAATGCGCAATCCGGGAAGAGCAAAACTCTTGGAGAGGCCGGATAGGGCAATACCTCTTTCATATATCTCTGCCACAGATGGAAGGCGAAAGGTTGCGTCGTGTTCTAAATAGCGATACATTTCGTCAGAGAAGATGGGGATCGTTCTTTCACGCGCCACTTCCACGACCTTGTTTAAATCTGCTTCGTTTAAGACAACTCCTGTGGGATTGTGCGGGAAATTGATCACAATGAGCTTTGTTTCTTTGGTAATCAATGTATATAACTCCTCTATCAGGTACCTCCATCCCAGCGCCTGATCCCACTCCGGCATCCAAAAAGAGAGGGTGCAACCCAACGATACAGCCACTTCCGACAGTGATTGATACCCCGGCCCCGTAACCACAACGTGGTCGCCTTTATGCAAAAGGTTTTGCATGGCAATGTAGACGCCCTCTTCGGGAACTGTCACCAACACCTCTTCTGGAGTTACCTGTCCGTATAATTTGGCTATTTCCTTGCGCAATAAGGGATGCCCCAACGATTCTGTATAGCCGAGACCCAACTCCTGCCATAGCGTAAGACTCTCTTTATCTGCCATTGACAAAAGCTCTGAGAGCTTTAAAGCCTCGCAATCGGAACAGCACAACAGGTAAGGCGCCGTAAATTCATATTTGGCAAAGTGGCGCTCAAGGGCAAAAGGGGTTATTTTCATAACACTATGGTTGCTTGTAGTAGTGGCCCACCGGCATCAGGTATAGAGGCTCCTCTTCCTGGGGCAGTTGAAGAACTTGTGACACCCTGTCGTCTACAAAAGCGCCGATTGCGCAGGCGCCCAAACGTAACGCACCGGCCTGAAGATAGATGTTTTGAGCTGAGTGTCCCAAATCCATACACACATACCGTTCACGTCCGCGGTCGCCATATTTTCCTGTCATCCTGCTAAAGATTGCACTGTATGCCACCGTTACCGGCGCCTCCTCTACCATGGCTTGGCCCAACGCCGCCGCACGCAGTTCTGCCCTAACGTCTGTTTCAATCGTCCTTACGAGTTTGTGTTCCTGAGAAATATACCTGTAGACGCCCGGTTCGATCCCTTTTACTTTTCCCACTACCGCATAAATTTCAAATGGGTAGAGTGCGCCGGCAGAGGGAGCCGTCCTCAAGCCGCCCCTTAAAAATTCACGATCGGTTCTGGGGAAGGTCACCCCATAAGCAGCCCACAAAATTTGAGACAACTGCTCTGCAGAGATCTCCCTGTCCTGAAAACTTCTTTGTGATCGACGCTCTGCCATCGTTTTTTCTACGCTTACATTGCCATCGGTTTGGGGTGAGGGTAATAGATAAGTCAGGGGTGAATCATCCGTTTTGGTCAATGGGGAGCCATTTTCGGATGTTCCGGTGTTGCATCCGGACAAAGCAATGGCCACCATCAGCCATAAGAATCCGGTTTTTTTGAATAATTTGTTCATCTGTATAAGGTTTAATATGTTAATATTTTGCATTTCATGATGCTATGCCCAAATCCCAATCCGTCAAAGATCTCTTCGACTTTCAATCCTGCGGCGCGCACACAACGCTCCATATCGTCTGAATGGTACATTTTGCTGTTTCCGTTTGCCATGGCGGTAAAATAGAGGCTGATTTGCGTCAAACAGTAGGAGGCAGTTTCATACTTTTGCCTGTCCCAAAAGGTCTCCATGATATAAAGGCGTGACGAGGGCGTCATCGATCGGGCGGCACGCGAAAGGATACTTGTCACCTCTTCTTCTGAAAAACAGTCTAAAAACTGCGACATCCATATCGCATCAAACGGTTTGGGGAAAGGGACTTCTCTATCCAACAGATTGACTCCGTGTCCGTGGATCCGCCGGGCGTCCGGATGGTCTTTAATCTGTTCACGCATCAATGCCAACTGTTGGGGAAGATCCATTATGGTCACCGATACCTCCGAGTCGTAAGCCACGCAGCGTTGCGACCATCGGCCAGTGTTTCCGCCCACATCCAACAGCGTTTTGGGCCTGTCGGCAAAGACTATGGGCAAAGCATCATCAAAGGAGTGGTCGGAGTAGAAGTGGTCAAAGCCAAACCACGATTTTTGCACCTGCCCGGGCAATTGTGACAAACCTTCGTAAATAGTAGGCCAATCGCCAAAAACCTTTAGCCCCTCCGGTTTGCCATGAAGCAGCGCTTTTTCCAGGTCAAAAAGGCCCAAATAGTTTACGTCGTGGTTAAACTCCATATTGACCCTTGCCATGGGATCGTTGATCAAAAACCATCCCGCCTTGGCAATAAAGAATTTATCGTCTTTATGCATGATGGTCCCGATGGTGAGCGACGATTCGAGCAACACCTGTGCAGCATATATGGACAAGCCGGTGTGGGTGGCAACCTCTTGCAGGCTGAGTCCCTCGTTGTTTTTGGCAAGCAGCTCAAAGACACCAAACTTAACCATGAGTCGCGATACCTGAAATACCACAGGCCCAAAGGCGATTTCCTGGGCAAGGCGCTGCGCCTCTAATGCGGTAAAACGCTCTTTTGCGTAAATCTCTTTTTGGGGGGAAGGAAGGTTCATTATGATTTATGATTGATGTGTCAAAGGTAATACATAAACTTTAAACTGCCCAATCCATATACCCGTTTCCAGTGTGGTTGCGGAAAAGGATGTCGTTTAACCGGATAGCGTTGCATGGTTTGTGGATCAATCCAATAGTATTGAACAGGGGTCTCCCCTGCCGCTTCAAAGCCAAGTTTTGTATAAGCCGCTCCTTCCGACCAATCTTTGTTGGCGTAGCTCATCACATCATCAGGATGGTGCTCCGCTACAAAGGCAGACAAAAGCTTGCCCATGCCGCCAACGACAGTAAGTTTGGGCAGCGACGCATAACGCACCCACTCAGCAGAGCGGCAAAGCCGATCCCCCCGCCGTATCATCCGCATGCCACTAAAGGCAGCAGCGGCAATTAATTGCCCATTATTAAACAACCCATAACGGTATTTAGCCCGTGCAGCGCCCAACAAATGCGTCTCCTCAAAAAAAAAATCGGACTCCTTTTTTGTAATCACCTGCAGAGAACACTTCCTTGCAAAAACCGACTCTCTTCCCTCGATCTCACCTGCCAGCCACTTTTGCACCAATGGGCGCTTTCGTGTCCACATATCCTCCCATAAATAGATCGTACGAATCTCACTCTCTTCCCCAATCGGAACAGACTCATCATCTAGGCTTACCGGCACAATCCTAAGCCCTCTTTCTGTAAAAAGAAAAGCATTGGATTCGAGAATCAGGGGAGATTGTAGGGTATGAAGAAAAGATGCAAAGCTTTGGGAGAAGGTCATGGTCAAAGCGTCAGCAAAAAAGCATACTGCAACGCAGTCGATTTAAGTCTTTCAAACCTTCCTGATGCGCCGCCGTGTCCCACTTTCATGTTGCAATCCAAGAACAGTTTATTATCGTCTGTTTTGAACGCCCGCAACTTAGCCACCCACTTGGCAGGCTCCCAATATTGTACCTGAGAGTCCCAATAGCCGGTGGTCACAAACAGATTGGGATAGTTTTGCGCCTTCACCTGGTCGTAGGGAGAGTATGAGAGCATGTAGTGGTAGTACTCTTCCTGTGAAGGATCTCCCCACTCGTCCCACTAAAAAGTGGTAAGGGGAATAGAGGCGTCTAACATGGTGGTAACCACGTCTACAAAAGGAACACCTGCAAGCACACCTTTATATAATTCCGGTTCCATGTTGATGATGGCGCCC
>WQYK01000009.1 GCA_009781275.1 Bacteroidales bacterium
CACCAAATTTAATAACCATGTTGCAACGATTTCAAACCCTGTTTCTGCTGATTGCTTTAGCTTTTTTGGTACTGCTCTTTGTCTTTCCGTTGATGTACCTTTCTCAAGAGACAAAGATCTACTGCTTTGAGGTTCGCCCCCTGTTAACCCTTACCCTTGTCTCCATTGCCGCCACCATAGCCACAATATGCCTCTATAAGGCGCGCATGATCCAGATCCGAATCTCTATCTATAACATTGTGGTGATGTTAGGTCTTCAAGGATGGATCGCTTACTTCTATTTCTTTGACCCTGTTCCCGGAGCGGCTTTCACATTTATAGCCATTCTTCCCATTTGTGCCATCATTATGACCCTTTTGGCCATACGCTATATTGGTCGGGATGAGGCGATACTGAGATCAATCAATCGATTGCGCAAGTAGCTTTAGTCAGACGTCACGCAAAACTTTTTAATGACGCTGTAGGCATCTTTAATCCCCAGTTCTCCTGCGGTACTGATGTCGATGCACCCTTTCTCTTTGTCCTTTAGGTAGATTTGGATGAGTCCCCTGTTGTAATACGCCTCCGCCAGGTAGGGATAGAGTTCAATCGCTTTTGTGTAGGCGTTAATCGATTCGGGCATCCGGTCGGAGAGGCAGTAGAGGTTGCCCAGGTTGTAGTGGGTGTAGGCAAAATCAGGGGCAATATGGGCGGCTCTCTCCATATCGTCGATGGCTGCAGAGTAGTCGTAATTTCTTCTTGTCTGCTCTTGTACACGCGCACGGGTGGTTCCGGCGTCATCAAGGGTGAGCACCTGTACGGTGTTGTCCATAGAGGAGATGAACTCAATCATCTCGCTTTGCATGGCTCCCCTGTTGAGGTAGAAGAAGAAGTTGTTGGCGTCTGTTGATACAGAGCGGTTGTAGTAAGAGAGCGCCGAATTGAACTGTTTGTTCTGAAAATCGATTACGCCCTTGGCAAATAGAAGATTGGGAGATGAGTCGTAAAGCAGTTTCTCTTTAAGCAACTCATCTTCCCTTATTAGGGTTTGCGTCAATGTGGCCGGAGAGTGGCTAAAGAGAGCAATCTTTACAGGCTGCTCCTGAATAAAACGCTCCATAGCGGGATAGTAGTAGGTATGCTCTAAGGCGATGGGCAGGTCGGCTGTACCTACTAAGAACTTAAAGAGGGGTTTGAGGCGTATGTCCACATCTCTGTATTGCAACAAATCGTTGTTAAAGTCCCTCTTGGCAAAATCGGCGTCCAAAGCGAGTAATTTGTCAAAGCGTTGCGTGGTATCTGCAAAGGGGGCGTAGTCGCTCTCCTCCTGCCCCATCAGGTTACGGTGTTCCTGTACCTTTCTTCTGGCGAGCTCCCTGTCTTCCTGCGCAGATGCGTGCTGGCCCAACTGATATTTTACATAAGAGCGGTTCATGTAGGCGTTGGCAAAATCGGGGTAGAGCTCTATGGCATGGGTGTAGTCGGCCAAAGCGTCCCTAAAACGCCCCGTTTCTATAAAGAGCGCGGCGCGGTTAAAGTAGGCCAACACGTTGTTGGGATTAAGCTCTATGACTCTGTCGTAGTCGCTTAACGCATTCTCATAGTCCCCTATCTGAGACCGGATCAGCGCCCGGTTGTAGCGTGTCAGCGCATTGTCGGGGTCGTAGAGCAGCACCTTGTTAAAGTCGGAAAGCGCTCCGTTGATGTTTTTCATACTGTTGTAAACCAAAGCCCTGTTAAAGTATGCAAAGGTGTTGGTACTGTCCAGGGAGATGGCGTTGGACAAGTCGGAGAGCGCCTCTTCATAGCGCTCCTGAAGCACATATACACGAGACCTTCTGATAAAACCTTCCGGATCAAATTTGTTTAGCAACACGGCGGTATTGTAGTTCTCCAGCGCTTTTACCGTGTCGTTTAGGTAGAGGTATGACGCTCCGCGGTTTAGGTAAGCCTCACTGACCCGCGGTTCAAATTTGATAAAACGATTGAAGTCTTCGATGGCTTTCTCAAACTGTTGAGAGAGCAGGTAGGTGACCCCCCGGCTAAAGTAAAGCCCTGTGTAGCTTGGACGTAAGTCGACGGCCTCTTTTAAATCCTTTAAGGCCTCTTCATACTTACCCAAACGACTGAATGTAATGGCCCTGTAGTGGTATGCCGGGGTAAAGACGGGGTTTAGTTGCAGGCTTCTGTCAAAATCGACCTGTGCTCCCACAAAATCGCCTAAGTTGTACTTGGCAATCCCACGGAAGAGGTACGCCTCGTAGAGCGTGGCGTCTAATCTTATCAGCATGTTAAAGCTCTCGATGGATTGAGCGTACTTTCCCTCCATCAAAAATTGACGGCCACGATAAAAGAATTGTTGTTTATCGTATTGTGCTTGCAGCGACAGGTAGCTCCCAACCAGGAGTAAAACGGAGATGGCTATTTTTTTCATATTATGGGCGCAATATAGCGATATTTTTTGTGCTTCCTCTAAAAAATTTTGTTTCTTTGCGTTTTGAATGACCAGAATGATGCGCAAAATACATCCCCTTTTCTTTGTTCCTCTTTTTTTATTCTTATCTCAAACTCTTGCCGGACAATGGCTTCTTAAAGACGACAACCTTAACCGTATCACAGAGGAGAAGCTCAAATCGCACGTCTATATGTTGTCGGACACCACAACCCGCGGACGCGCTACCGGGTCGGCAGGCGCCACCATTTCGGCCAACTACATCAAACACTGTTTTCAGCGCTATGGTTTGATGACTTACAATGGCTCCTCTTTTTTTCAAAGTTTTAGGACTGGAGATGTGATTGGACGTAATGTGGTGGGAATGATTCGAGGGCGAACCTACCCCATGGAGTTTATCGTCATATCTGCGCACTATGACCACTTGGGCGTGCTCAACGGCTCTGTCTATCCCGGGGCAGACGATAACGCTTCCGGTGTGGCGCTGTTGTTGCAAGTTGCAGAACTGTTTGCCCGGCGGGCGCGTGCAGGAGACGGCCCCCTGCGCTCCATTATTTTTGTGGCGTACGACGCCAAGGAGCTCGGATTGGCCGGTTCAGCTTTTTTTGCCGGAACGCTTCGAGTTGCCCCAAGCAGAATCATGGCCAACCTTAACATTGACCAAATCGGATGCACCTTTGAGCCACCCGGCCGCAACCCCGAATATGTGCTGGTATTGGGAGCCGACCACCCCTCCCCGGATCTAAGGATGATTATAGATATGGCTAACCGCTATTATGGCATTGGGTTAGATATCGATCATACCTATTACGGCAGCAGAAACATCTCCAATTTCTTCTTTCAAACGGGCGACCAGATCCACTTAGCCAAACGCAACGTTCCCTCCATCCTCTTCACCTCAGGCATCAATGCCCACACCTACAAACCCACCGACCTGCCCTCCCACCTCAACTATACAGCCCTTAAAAAACGTACACAACTGCTCTATTTGGTTGCAAACGACCTGGCATCCCGCAGGTCTTGGTTACGTAGGTGGTAGGGGCGAACTTACATGTTCGCCCCCTGCTTAACGATGTCTTTTCTTGAGATAATCCCGCTGTTTCCCAAACCGCAGCAGATCATAATTGAGCACAATAGCTCCCCGCATTGGAATCATTTTATATTCAAAGAAATCGGTATCAGGAATAAAAATATCCCTACACCCCACAAGCACCCTTAACCCCAAGTGTACGCGGTTAACAATACGCGCCTGATAACCTATCAATAAACCCGCATCCCACTTGTCAAGCGTAGAAGAGAAGTCCATAATCATCGGATCGTTGATGATGCTCTCCACCACATCCGCCCCGGGCCCTGTAAACCCTTTTCGTGCAGTAGTCATATATTTAGAACTCAGATTATAACCAAAATATCCTCCAAGCATCACACCATGCTGACGGTTGGTTCCAAACATATAGGTGACGTAAAGCGGAACTTCGAGGAGCGTAAAAGACATCGCCATCTCTGCCGTTCCCGTAAAGTACTGCACCGCGTTTTCGCCCTTGAATTTCTGATTGGTTACCCGTGCATCGGCATCCATGGCAATACGTTTGTAGGTCAGTTCAGCGCCCAGGTTCCAGCGATACTGATAAGTGTAGCCGACAGCAACGCCAATGGAGGGCGACAAACGTGGATATGCATTGATTTTGCTCCCTCCGGCACTAAAAGGAACCGGCACAACCCCGCCAATGTCTGTTCCAAATTGCGGAGAGATATTAAATTCATGTAAAAAGAGCGTATCGTAAACAACCGTCCTAAATTGTGGAGGAACAGGAATCGTCTGCGCAGCAAGGGTCCCCCCAAATAACAACGCAACCAAAACAGAACATGTTATATTTTTCATATCAAAAATTATTTACAAACAGACTCCCCAACGCCCTGCCGGTGGCCAAATCACTCCGCAATACCAAATCGTCAGGCGTCCCTTCAAAAACCACCTCACCCCCATCCTCTCCCGCATCCGGACCAAGATCAACCACCCAGTCAACACACTTGATCACCTCCATATTGTGTTCCACCACAATCACAGAGTGCCCCTTTGAAATAAGCGCATGAAAAGAGTCCAACAACTTTTTAATATCATGGTAGTGAAGGCCGGTAGTAGGCTCGTCAAAGATAAAGAGCAAAGAGTCAGAACTCCCCTCGCGGGACAGGAATGATGCCAACTTTACACGCTGGCTCTCTCCTCCGCTCAAGGTATTGCTGCTCTGCCCCAACTTGACATACGAGAGTCCCACCGCATGTAAAGGAGACAACCGTTCCACAATTTTTTTGGCCTGATTCCCCTTTTGCGACCCAAAGAAAGAGATTGCTTCCTCTACCGTCATCTCCAAAATCTGGCTAATGTCCTTTCCCTGATAGCGTACTTCCAAAATATCTGGTTGGAATCGCTTTCCACCGCACGCCTCGCAAACGAGCGTCACATCGGCCATGAATTGCATCTCTACCGTAATCACTCCATCGCCGTGGCACTCCGTACAGCGTCCTCCGTCAATGTTAAAGGAGAAGTGGGAATGGCCGTAACCGTTTTGCTTGGCGTAGGGTTGCTCGGAATAGAGTTTACGAATCTCATCCCACGCCTTAATGTAGGTAACGGGATTGGAGCGGGAGGAGCGGCCTATGGGGTTTTGGTCGATCATCTCCACACCACGTATCCGTTTAAGATCGCCTGCTAACCTGCCGTAGGTGCTCTCTGCACTCCCTACTCCTGAGAGTTGTTTGGAGAGTAGCGGGTATAGAATATTTTTTACTAAAGAGGACTTTCCGGAACCGCTTACACCGGTAACGGCAGTGAGGGTTTGCAAAGGAAAACGAACATCAACTTGTTTGAGGTTATGAAGCTCAGCCCCTTTTACATCGATGTATCCGTTGCCTTTGCGCCGGTGCTCAGGTGTGTCAATACGCTCAAATCCATGTAAATAATTGAGAGTATGCGCCTCCTTGGGAAATTCGGTTGTCAGAGGGGGGCCTTCAAAGACCAATGTGCCACCCCCGCTCCCCGCCATGGGGCCGATTTCGATGATGCGGTCTGCCGCGCGGATCACCTCCTCGTCGTGCTCCACCACCAAAACGGTGTTGCCCAAGTCTCTCAACTGCTTCAGCACTTTGATTAACCTTTGGGTATCCCGCGGATGGAGTCCGATACTTGGTTCGTCTAAGATGTAGAGAGAGCCGGTGAGGGTGCTGCCCAGTGATGTGACCAAGTTAATACGTTGGCTTTCGCCGCCGCTTAACGTGGCCGAGGCGCGGTTAAGGGTGAGGTAGCCCAAGCCTACGTCTAGCAAAACGTGCAGCCTGTTTTTTAGCTCTTTTACGATTCGACCGGCTAAAGCTTCTTCGTAATTGTTTGATTCAATGGAGTCGATTACAGAGGTAAGGGTGACCACAGGCATATTGAGGAGCACATCAATTGTATAATCGTTAACCCTGACGTATAACGCCTCTTTCCTAAGCCTTGTTCCTCCACACTCCGGACAACTCTTTTTACCTGTATATCTGCTGATAAGAAATCGGTTCTGAATCTTATGCTTTTGCTCTTCGAGCATGGTAAAGAAGCCATCAATACCGCTAAACCCTTTGTCTCCGCTCCAAAGAAATGCGCGTTGCTCCGGAGTCAAATCTTTATACGGCCTGTGGATGGGGAACGAAGTGGTCACCGCCCTCATGATAAAGAGCTCTTTATACTGTTTCATGTTCTCCCCTCGCCAGCATGCCACCGCATCTTCATAGACAGAAAGTCTGTGGTTGGGAACCACCAACCGCTCATCAATCCCCACCACCACGCCGGAGCCGCCACAGCAGGGGCAGGCGCCCAGAGGGTTGTTAAAGCTAAAGAGATGCTCAACAGGCTCCTCAAAAGTCATTCCGTTTCGTTCAAAATCGAGGGAAAACTCCCTGTACTGTTGTATATTGGCATTGTAAACAAGGCAGCGGTTTTTTCCGGAAGAGAGCGCTGTTTGGATGGAATCGGCCACTCGGGAGCGCTCATCATGGGGCGCCACCCTATCAATAAAAAGCAGCAGCGATTTTTCTGCAAACGCCTCAGGTTGTGACATAACAGTGTCGATTCTGTGTACCTGTCCACCGTCAAACATCCGACTAAATCCCTCTTCCCGTAAACGCAACAACCGCTCCGTTCGACGCACTCTATCCTCCCACCCGATGGGCGCCAGAATATAGAGCTCATTCCCGACAGGCTGTGTGTCGATGTAATCCAATACGTCTTCGAGACGCTCACGCTTTACCTCTTCACCTGTTCTGGGGTCATGCGTTTTGCCTATACGTGCAAAAAGCAGCCGCAAATAGTCGTAAATCTCGGTTGATGTGCCCACAGTTGAGCGGGGGTTGCGTGTATTGACCTTTTGTTCAATAGCTATGGCAGGCGGGATGCCGGTGATAAAGTCAACATCTGGCTTGGTAATTCGACCCAAAAATTGACGGGTATAGGCCGACAAACTCTCTACATAACGCCTCTGCCCTTCTGCAAACAGGGTGTCAAACGCCAAAGACGATTTTCCGGAGCCCGACAACCCTGTCACCACCACCAACTGATTGCGTGGAATCTTTACCTCAATGTTTTTAAGATTGTGGGTGCGTGCGCCTTTTATGTGGATGTAGTTGTTCACAGGGAAATCCGTCGATTCAACTCCACAGAGAACCCCAATGCCGATGCTATACGATAAAACATAGAAATGCCCGGCTCAATAAATCCTTTCTCAATTTTGGAGATATATGATTTATCAACGCCTACACGCAGTGCAAGTTCTTTTTGTGTAATTTTTTCATTTTTCCTTGCATCGTGCAGGATTTGACCCATGTAATAGGCGTATGCCTCTCTACGAAACTGTTCCCGCTCAGTAGTTCCTACTTTTCCGTACAGGGAATCAAGTTCTGCGCTGATGTCAGTAATATCATTTCTTGCTTGCATGGTATTCTTCTTTTATTTTTAATGCTTTATCTATTTCACTTTCAGGAATATTTTGTGTTTTCTTTCGAAAACCGTTGAACAAAACAACTATCCGACCTTCGTCAAAAATGAAGAAAATTCGATAAATATTGCTTTCGTATTCTGTTCGTAATTCATACAAACCCTCCCTAACAAATGATACAAATTTTTTACTGACTCGTTCCTGCGATGCCAGCAAATCAAGTCCATAATGGATTTTTTTTCGTACCTCATCAGTGAGAGTTGTCATAAAATCCTTATAATAACTTTTGTATGCGATTATTTTGCGTTCAATCATATTACAAAGATAAAAAAAATGGTAATATATTGCAACCCTAAAAACTCAATGGAGAGGTTTCCATTGTACAGGAATAATGCGGTACTCATATTTTTGGCAGAGCCTGTCGGCGTTGGGGCACGACTTTTTGTGCAGCTTGATGCCCTCTTTGGCAGTGATAAAGCCAAATACTTCGTCGACAGAGGTGGGGTTGCAACATTTGGCCAATTTGTAGGCGACGTGGCTTAATTTTTTGTCAATGACCAGATAGTCTCCTTCGAGGGTAGATGTGGATGAGGGGGCGGAGTCGTCGCGTGTTTTGGGGCGTTCCAACTCTTTTTGAGGGCGTTCAAGTAGTTCCTTAATCTTCTCTATGGCGATTTCTTCATTTGCTAAGGCGGCGTAAAAGTCCCTGACGTTTTTGATTTTGAAATGGCGCATCAAATGTGCCAGTACGTCGTCGGTCAGCTCCATTTTCCAATTTTTCATCCGACGCTCTAACAGCTCGCGTCCCAACTGGTCATTCTTTCCCTCCATCTCCCGCAATACTTGACGAATTTTGGCTTTGGCTTTGCTTGTGACTACAAAATTCAACCAGTCGGGAGAGGGACGTTGGTTTTTGGAGGTGATAATCTCTACCACGTCACCTGTTTGCAGCTTTTCACGGATAGAGGCGACCCGATTGTCTATTTTGGCTCCGTTGCACTTGATGCCCACGTTGGAGTGGATGGCAAAAGCAAAGTCAAGTACCGTTGCATTTGCGGGCAAACGGCGCAAGTCGCCAGTGGGTGTAAATACAAAGACCTCGTCTAATTTGAATTGGGAGAAGTATTGTTGTGACTCCTTGTTGGGGGTCATGTCCGATTGGAGGAGTGCGCGCACCCGCTCCAACCACCCTTGCAGCGCCTCTTCACGCTTGACACCTTTATATAGCCAATGCGCTGCCGTTCCGCGCTCCGCCTCCATGTCCATGCGTTTCGTGCGAATCTGTACCTCCAACACCCGTCCTCCCGTATCGGAAACGGTGGCGTGTAACGACTCGTAGCCGTTGGCCCTGGGGCGCGACAGCCAGTCGCGCATACGTTGGGTATCTGGAGAGAAAAGTCCTGTTACAATGGAGTATACCTGCCAACACAAATCGTGCTCTTGTGCAAGAGAGGGCGGCGCTTCCAAGATAATTCGTATGGCCAAAATGTCAAAGACCTCTTCAAAGGGGACGCGCCGGCTCTGCATCTTCTTCCAAATAGAGAAGGCGGTTTTGGTTCGACTCTTTAGTTCGTATGTGTAGCCCAAGCGTTTGAGTTGTGCTTCAATCGGGCCTGTAAAAGAGGCCAACGCTTGCGCCCGCTCCCCTACCGTTGCCTTTAATTTGGTCGTAATGCTCTTACAATCTTCGGGCTCGCTATATTGAAATGCTAAATCCTCTAACTCGCTCTTTAGGGTGTAGAGACCCAATTGATGGGCTAAGGGGGCGTAGAGCATCAACGTTTCGGTCGCTTTTCTCAGGTGTTGCGATTTAGGAAAGAACGACAGGGAGCGCATCACTTCGAGCCTGTCGGCCAATTTAATCAATACCACCATGGGGTCGGCGGAGTAGGCGACGATGAGTTTGCGGTAGTTTTCTGCCTGCAGACGGGTGTCATTGGGGTTGATGGTCGATATTCGGTTTAGACCCAGTACCATCGAATAGATTTGAGGGGAAAAGTTCTTTTTGACTTCAATCAGCAGTTGGGGGTGCTTGCGGGTGGCTTCATGCAGCAGGACGGCGCAAACGGCTGATGAGGGCAGACAAAGTTCTTGGGAGACAATTTTTGCCACTGCGTGTGCATGTTCGGCAAAGGGGGCGTCGTTGCTTCGACGCTCCTGTGCCAGTGTACGGTTGCACAGTTGGTACGCAATCTCTATGTATTGATGTTCTTCCACTCTTTGACTCTTTTTTCAAGTGCATACATCGTGTCGCGGTGACGTGCTGCTTCTAAAAAGTTCAGCGACTTGGCGGCATCTTCCATTTTGGTGCGTTCCAAAGCAATGGCCTGTGTCAGGTCTTTTTGGGTCATGTATGACCAAACGGGGTCTTCCAGCAGGGCCGGTTTGGCCTCTTCTACGGTTGCGTACTCCATCATGGAGCGGATCCGGCCCTCGACCTGTTTGGGTTCTATGCCGTGCGCTATGTTGTAGCGCATTTGCTTGTCGCGACGGCGGTTGGTCTCGTCTATGGTGCGCTGCATCGAGTCGGTAATGGTGTCGGCATACATGATGACACGACCGTCAACGTTACGGGCGGCACGTCCCGCCGTTTGGGTGAGGGCCCGCGCAGAGCGCAAAAATCCCTCTTTATCGGCATCCAAAATCGCCACCAAAGAGACTTGAGGTAAATCGAGCCCCTCCCGCAGGAGGTTCACGCCAATCAATACATCAAACATGCCGCGTTGAAAATCTTCCAAAATCTGAACCCGCTCCAGCGTATCTACGTCCGAGTGGATGTAGCGGCAGCGTACCTCTATGTTTTCTAGGTATTTATTTAACTCCTCAGCCATGCGTTTGGTGAGGGTGGTGACTAGGATGCGTTCGTCTTTTTGGGCGCGGATTTGAATCTCTTCTAATAGGTTGTCCACTTGGTTTTTGGTGGGTCTGACCTCGATGGGTGGGTCTAAAAGGCCCGTGGGGCGTACTACTTGTTCTGCGATCAGTCCTTGGGAGGTTTCAAGTTCGTAATCGGCGGGGGTGGCGCTTACAAAGATGCGCTGACCAATGATTTGTTCAAACTCTTCAAAGGTGAGGGGACGGTTGTCGGCGGCGGCGGGAAGTCTGAATCCATACTCAATTAAGGTCTGCTTGCGGGAGCGGTCGCCGCCGTACATGGCGCGCACCTGGGGAAGGGTGACGTGGCTCTCGTCGACCATCGTCAGGAAGTCTTTGGGAAAGTAGTCGATGAGGCAAAAGGGGCGCGTTCCTGCGGCACGGCCGTCAAAGTAGCGGGCGTAGTTTTCGATGCCTGTGCAGTAACCAAGTTCTTTAATCATCTCTAAGTCAAATTCGACTCTTTGTTTGAGTCGTCCGGCTTCCAGCGCTTTTCCGATCCCGGTGTAGTAGTTGATTTGATGTAGCAGGTCGTCTTGGATGTGGCGGATGGCGGCTTGCATGCGCTCTTTGGTGGTGACGAAGTTGTTGGCGGGGTAGATGGTGGCGGAATCAATGGGTTCGGTGAGGTCCCTCGTTGCGGGGTGGTTGGGGTCCCTCGCTGTGGGTTGGTTGAGGTCCCTCGCTGCGCTCGGGATGACTTGCTCAATCGATTCAATTTCATCGCCCCAGAAGAGGATGCGGAAGGCGGTGTCGTGGTAGGCGGGCCAGATGTCGACGGTGTCGCCTTTGACTCGGAATGTGCCTCTTTTAAACTCCGATTCGGTACGGGAGTAGAGGCTGTCGACCAAGGCGTAGAGCAGTCTGTTGCGGCCAAATTTTTCTCCCTGATGTAGCGTAATGGTGTTGGCGTGGAAATCTTCGGGATTGCCAATGCCGTAGAGGCAGGAGACGCTGGAGACGACAATTACATCGCGGCGTCCGGAAAGGAGAGATGAGGCTGCGCTTAGGCGCATCTTTTCTATTTCGTCGTTGATTTGCAGGTCTTTTTCGATGTAGGTGTCGGTTACGGGCAGGTACGCTTCGGGTTGGTAGTAGTCGTAGTAGGAGACAAAGTATTCGACTGCGTTGTCTGGGAAAAAGGCTTTGAACTCTCCGTACAATTGCGCTGCAAGGGTCTTGTTGTGGCTTAACACTAGAGTAGGACGCTGCAACCGTTCCACCACGTTGGCCATGGTAAACGTTTTGCCCGACCCTGTCACGCCCAACAGCGTTGCCGCCTCCACGCCACTGTTGAGCGCTTGGCAAAGTTGCTCAATGGCTTCCGGCTGGTCGCCCGCAGGGCTGTAAGGAGCTACTAATTTAAAGGTTTTCACGCAAGTAATCATCAACTCCCAGCACCACCTTTTCCATCATTTTGCGTTGGAAGGCGGGGTCTGCAATCAACTCTTCATCTGCGAGGGTGCTCATAAACAGGGCCTCTACCAAAACAGTGGGGCAGTCTGTGACGGCGTTAAGCGAAAAGTTAAAGTTTCCGATATTTCCAAAGTCCTGTACCTTAAGCTCTAATAATCGCGCCAAGATGGCCGTACTCAACGGGCGATGGCCAATGTGCTTGTAGTAGGTGCTGGTACCTCCTACGCGTAAAGGATTTCCCCCTGCGTTGCAGTGAATCGAAATAAAAAAGTCGGCTTGACTGGCCCTCACTATCCTCTTGCGTTCGTTCAAATCCACGTTTTTGTTTTGGGGACGTGTTAACACCACCTTAGCGCCCTTTTTCTCTAACATCTCTTTGAGCATGTAGGACATAGCTAAGTTTTGGTACTGTTCTATATATCCGGCGGGACTCACGGCGCCACGTGACTCTTCTCCTCCGTGTCCCGCGTCAAGGGCAAAGGTGAGGCCTTTCCAGTCGCCATCGGCAACACGGCTTAAGTCTGGGCGGTGTTTGATTTTGATAAGTAAGTTGTTGCCGCTATACTCCACAATATATCCCCAAGGCGTTTTGTCTTTTAAGTCGATGAGAAGCCGCAACGCATCAGGGCCTACCTGTCTGAGATCGACACGCTTAATCTCTTTTATATCCGACCTCAGCGTGATCCAGTTGGAGTTGCACACGACGCCATAAAGATCAACCACCAAGCGATTGGGTTCTACCTCCTGATAGATGGTGTAGGGATGGCGGGCAGGGAGCGGAATGGTGACGACGTCAAACTTGCCGCGGCGCTCCACGGTCCAACTTCCTGTAACTGAGATGGGCGGAAGGTAGCCGTCGGGCAGCAAATCAACCACACTTTCCGGTATATAGGCCGAGTGATTGGCGCCTAACCGCACCTTAAAGAGGGCGTCGGTTTTGCCGATCACCTGCATGCAGATTCCAGAGTCGAGCATATTGATTTTGCTGCCGCCCAAGCGGTCGCCGCCCCAGCTTTCGTTAAGAAAGGCGTTGTTGCGTGTCCGGACTGTTACGGGACGGTCGGGGGTGAGTACGCGAATCGTTTCGCTGATCGGAAACTCCCGCGACTCATTGCCGTCCGAGATGGTGATGAAAGGGGGTTGGTTCATCACATCATATCGGCTCATAATATTGACGCCTTGGTAAATACTTCTGCTCGGGCCAATCCTTGCGCGCGATTCATCGGATGCCTCTTTGAGCTCAAAAAGAGGAGTATCTTCAAACCAATTCACCTGAAGGTTGGCTTGAGTCACCACCCTTATTTGCAAAGGTTCACCCTCCATGATCCATATATTTTTTCCTTGGGGGAAAAAAGAGACCGATTCGGGTATCGGCTTTACCGGAGGGAATGGTTTGGGTCTGTTGTTAAAAAAGACAGAAAAAGTAATCCGCTCTCTTTTCCCGCTGAGTTCGCTCTCGACCTCAAACTTGTTTGCGCCGTAGCTTAGCCTGCTTTCATATCCAAAACTTCCGGTTTTAAATACTTTGACTTCGTTTTTGTTCACCCACACTTTTGAACCTTTTGGGGCCACGCCCACAATAATGTGGGTAGCGTTGGTTACGGTGTCGTTTCTGCCGCGTACCACCTTTAGTTCGGTGATCGGTGGGGGTAAAGGGGCAACAAAGGTTTGCGCCCATGCAGCGGTGGAGCCAACTATCGTCAGCACAAATAGAAAGAAGAAGATTTTTGAAGTAACAGTTGCTTTCATAACCGATGAATTAATGATTAATCTTGCAAAGATAACTAATCTTATTCAATGATTATGGGTCAACAAACTTAAAAATTACCTCGCAAAAAGTCTTCGACGCCTAAGATCACTTTTTCCATCATCGTACGCTGGAAAGCAGGGTCGGCAATAAGCTCTTCATCATGAAGCGCACTCATATAAAGGACTTCAACCAAAACATTCGGACACATGGTGGGTGCGTTAAGAGAGAAGTTAAAGTTACCGACATTGCCATATTCCCGTATCGGTAACTCCAAAAGTCGCGCCAAAATAGTCATACTCAGAGGACGAAAACCAATATGTTTGTAATAGGTACTGGTGCCTCCCCCATGTAAAGGATTCCCTCCTGCATTGCAATGAATCGAAATCAAAAGATCTGGCTGATTATCATTTACAAACTTCTTGCGATCAGCCATCTCAACAAACTTATTTTCGGGACGGGTCATCACCACTTTGGCTCCGTGTTTTTCCAACATCTCTTTGAGCATATATGACATCGCTAAATTTTGATGCTGCTCGACGTATCCCGATGGACTAATCGCGCCGGGTACATCGCCTCCATGTCCGGCGTCAAGGGCAAAGGTGAGGTCGCTCCAGTCCCCTTTTTCAATCTTACTCAAATCCGGACGATGTTTCACTTTTATAACAAGATTATTGCCACTATATTCAACAATATAGCCCCAAGACGCTTTGTCTTTTAAGTCAATAACATACCTCAACACATCCGGAGCGATCTGCCTCATATCGATTGATTTCACCTCCTTTACGTTAAAGCGTTGCGTAATCCAGTTTGAATTGTTTGCCACGCTGTAAAGGTCAACCACTAAGCGATTAGGTACTGCCTCCTGATAGATGGTGTAGGGATGACGGGCCGGGAGTGGAATGGTAAGGACGTCAAACTTGCCGCTGGTTTCTACGGTCCAATTGACAGTGAGCGATGTGGGAGGATAATAACCTTCAGGTAATAATTCAACCAAATTTTCTGGTATGTATGCCGAATGGTTTGATCCTAACCGCACTTTATATAGCGCATCGGTTTTTCCTATAACCTGCAAACAAATATCTGAATCCAGAAAATTTATTTTACTGGCGCCCAAACGGTCTGTCCCCCAACTTTCGTTCAGGTAGGCTCCGTTGCGTGTCCTCACTGTCACAGGTCGATCAGGAGAAAGCACACGAATCATCCTCTCTATGGGATATTCCCGTATATCGTTGCCCTCAGTTATGGTTAGTTTAAGGGCTTCACCAGAGATACTCGCGCTATTTATCCTTTTAATACCTTGATAGATACTTCTACCTGGACCAATCTGGGCACGCGATTGGTCGGAGGCCTCTTTTAACTCATACAAAGGGTAGCCATTAAACCAGCTCAACTGCGCTCCTTCTTTGGCTACAACTCTGATTTGTAAAGGATCACCCTCCATAATCCAGATGTCCTTACCATCTGGGGAGAGACGAACAGATTCTGGTGCCAAGCCAACAGGCGGAAATGACTTTGGTTTGTCGTTGTAAAAAATAGAAAAAGCCAGCTGCTCTTTTTTCCCGTTAAGCTCGGAATCGATTATAAACATATTTGGACCGGGCAATAACGTAGATTCATACCCAAAACTACCTGTCTTAAAAACTTTTACCTCGTTTTTATTGACCCATACTTTTGAGCCTTTTGGAGCCACTCCCACCAACACATGGGCAGCATTGATTACCGTATCGTTTCTGCCTCGCGATACCTTTAACTCTTTGATGGGCTGAGGAAGAGGCGCTGTATAGGTTTGGGAAAAAGCACTCGCTGCACAGGCGACTATCGCGATGAGTGTGGTGATGCTTGATTTGAGGATATGGATTGTTTTCATCATGTGGGGTGATTAATCTTACGAAAAAATGTAGTTCTAAAACCTGTATGCCGCTTTGCGCATCTCTTTGGCATTTTTAAAGGGCTTTGGAGGATTGAGGTGTTTGGCCAGGAACTGGTATACGGTAAACCGAATGTCGGTGGCTTCTTTGTGGTCCATGCGATCAAAAGAATGACCACCTGGTATATTTTCAAATATTTTGTATTCGAACTTTTTGTTTTCTGCTTTGAGGGCTTGTATCATGTGTTCTACTTCCAGTACGTTGACGTCTTCGTCATTGGTATTGGTGTAAATCAACAGCGGCTTGGTAAGTTTGTGCGCCTGGTAAGCCGGAGAGCGTCGTTTGTACTCCTCCACATTATCGGCCGGAGTTTTGCCAATATGATAAGACGCCGAAAAGAGTCTCGTATAACTTTCGCCTTTATAGCCTAAACGGGCAATTAAATTGGACACCGGTACACCGGCGTAACCGCAAGTGTAGGCGTCCGGATATTCAAACAGATTCATCAACGTAATCATTCCGCCATGGCTCCATCCCATGAGTCCGATGCGCTTGTTATCAACAATATCGTAGTTCTCTACCATATAATCTCGACTCACTTTGACATCGGCATTCTCTAATCCGCCATAGTCGATATTTTCATACATGGCACGGCCATAACCTGTGCTGCCACGATATTCGGCGGCAACCACAATATATTGCTGCGCCATCAGCTCACGAATAATGTGGGCGTAGTAGGTGGAGTGATTGGAATGCACTCCGCCGTGGGGCATCACAATGAGGGGATATTTCTTACTAGGATCAACGTCTTTGGGAATAAAAACATATGTCCAGAATTTGACGGGGTTTCCAGCGCCTTGTCCGGTGGGGTTGGCCTCTTTCCAGCGAGGCGGGCCGGCTAAATAGACTTTGTCGATCCAAGCAACATCGCCTACCTTTTCATACCAGAGCAGGTCGTCGATCTTCTTTTCCAATATGTCAAATGTGTGCATGTTTTCACTTTGAGCAGATAGTCCTAAAGGAATCAGCAAGGCTATAAACAAAACAATGCCGGGAAAAAATGTTAATGGCTTTTTCATAATTTTAATTTTTAGATAGATAGGTAAATAGATAGATAAAGCAAATATAATCAATAATAATAAAACTCCAAAATACGAAAAATAGCGTTACATTTGTAAGTATGAAAAAAATACCGCTCCTCTTTTGCCTGTTTGCATTGCCTTTTGTACTATCTGCCCAAAATAGGGTCGATTATGGGGTGTTTATCGCCAAAGCCCAAGGGCACTCTGGCCTATATCGGGGAGAGATCCCTATGCAATATGGGAGCAAGGCTCCAAATGACGCCTCTACTTATTTTGCCTATTCGACAGATTTTAGAAATGGAGATGTGCTGTTTCGCGGAAAATTATATACCGGTGTTGCGTTGAATCTGAATGCACATATTGACGAGTTGTACGTAAAAGATCCGATTGACGGAATATACATTCTTGTTAATAAAAATTTTGTCGACTTTTTTTCTTTTGGGGAGCATCGGTTTGTTCACCACAAGCAAGAGCTTGGTTCTGCACTTGCCGGCGGGTATTATGAAGTTTTATATGCAGGAGAAATCAAGCTGTATAAAAAAATTAAAAAAAACTTTTTTGAGAACCTCCGTGACGGGCTGTATGTAAAAAAGGGATATACCTTAAATGAAAGCTTTTACTTTTTGAAAAACGATAAATGGTATCGCGTGGGCACAAAAAGAGAGCTTAAGAAGCTCTACCCTGAGCAAACCAAAACTATTGACCAGATCGTAAAGAGCAGGGGGCTCGATTTTTCTAATAAAAATAGGGAGCGTGCACTGATTGAAATAGCCACCCATATTGATGCTTTATGAAGAAATTATCGTTATCCCTATTATTTTTGTGCGTCGCATCTGTTTCTTTTGCACAAATTGAGGAGGTTGTGCTCACCAATGTGGGTTTAGATTCTCTAAAGAAAGTGGTGGAGTTAAATAGCGAATACCAACTTTTTTATGTTGAAAATAAAAGCGATACACCACTAAGGTTAACGGTTTCGTGGAACCGCACCAACATGGTAACGAGCTTGTCCGGCGCTTTAAGCAGAGCGGGATATTCTCTTTCTCAAAAGGATCACCTACTGTTTGTGCTAAAAGGCACCGGAATCATGACGACTCTTCCGGATCGTTTTTTTTCTGTAGGCGAATCTGAACAGGGATCCGCGCTCTATGTTGCTGCACTAACCTCTTTACCAAACCAAGAGGCTGGTTCTGCCAATAAAGTGTACACGATTGGCGACCCCAACGCGCTATTTACAGGGAGCCGCGCCGTCCTCTCCGGACATATTAGAAACTCCTATACAAAAGAGCCGGCACAGGGCGTATCTATCACAGTGCGTTCGACCGGAACAAATGCTTTTACCGACATACATGGCTTCTACCGAATTGCTGTCCCTCTAGGAAAAGTCGATCTTGTCTTAAAGGGGTATGGTTTGGAAGATACCCCAGTCATGTTGGATGTCTTTACAGACGGTTCATTAGACATTGTAATGAGTGAAAAGGTCTATTCCCTTAGAAGCGTGGTCGTCTCAGCAGAAGCAAGTCAGACTCGACGATCCACTTTTGTAGGCCTGGAAAAGATATCGGTCAGTCGAATAAGGCACATTCCCGCTGTTTTTGGAGAAGCCGACCTGTTAAAGGTGATGCTCACCCTGCCGGGGGTTAAAACGGTGGGCGAAGCCTCCGGCGGTTTTAATGTGCGTGGTGGGGCTACCGATCAGAACTTGATATTGCTTAACGAAGGTACCATCTATAATCCGACTCACCTTTTTGGCCTCTTTTCTGCGTTCAACCCCGATGTGGTGAACGACATCGAGCTTTATAAGAGCACAATTCCCGCTAAATACGGAGGAAGGATATCGTCGGTGTTAGAGGTAAACAGCCGGCAAGGGAATAGCGACAAGGTGACCGGATCCGCCGGATTGGGACTTCTCACAGGCAAGCTCCATTTAGAGGGGCCGATCATCAAAGGCCGAACCAACTTCATCACAGGCGCACGAACCACCTACTCTAATTGGATGCTTGGTTTACTGCCCCAAAGCAGCGGATACCGAAACGGAGCGGCAAACTTTTATGATCTTACGGCAGGAGTCAGCCATAAGGTTAATGGCGCCAACACCCTTTATGCGTACGCTTATTATTCCAACGACGGATTTAGTTTTAGTAAAGACACTACCTATAGTTACAACAACCTGAACCTCGCTTTAAAGTGGCGCACCATCTTTAGCGCTAACCACAGCATGACCTTTACAACAGGCTTGGATCAGTACCGGCATAACATCGCAGAGTCGGCAGATTCGTTACAGGCCTATAATTTGCGCTTTGAACTGGAGCAATATTTTATGAAGGCTAACTTTGAATTCCTTATCAACGAAAAACACAACCTGAGTTATGGCCTCAACAGTATCTTCTTTAATCTTTCTCCCGGCTCTTTTTTGCCCAGAGGTGCTGAGTCCATTGTCACTCCTAACATCATAGATAGGGAAAGAGGATTGGAAATGGCGATTTATGTAAGCGATAAATGGGACATCTCTCACAAGTTTACGATTGACATGGGAGTTAGGTACAACTTCTACTCGGCTTTAGGCCCAAAGGACTATTACACCTATCACAACAACGAGAAAAACGAAGAGTCGATCGATAAGATTGTGCATGTAAAGAAGGGGTCTTTGGTCAAACCCTACCATGGTCCCGAATTCAGGTTGTCTGCACGATATCTGGTTAACGACCGCCTGACTTTAAAGGCGGGAATCAACACCATGCGCCAGAGCATCCACATGTTGTCGAATACAGTTTCTGCGTCTCCGATTGATATATGGAAACTAAGTGACGCCCATATTGTGCCTCAAACGGGGTGGCAGGCGGCAATCGGTTTATATCGAAATTTTCTCGACCATCAATATGAGTTGTCGGTTGAGGGGTACTATAAGGCGATCAATCACTACTTGGACTACAGGAGTGGAGCGGTGCTTAATATGAACAGACATATTGAGCGAGATGTTTTGGAGACCGAGGGAAAAGCGTATGGGGCGGAGTTGATGTTGAAGAAGCCTTCGGGGAAGTTGAATGGGTGGGTGGCTTATACTTATGCGAGGACGATGTTGAAAGAGAATACCTTTGAGATAAACAATGGTCAATGGTATCCTGCGGCTTATGACAAGCCTCATGATGTAAAGGTTGTTGCAAATTATAAATTAACGCAACGATATAGCTTCTCTGCCAACTTGGATTACGCTTCTGGACGGCCTGTAACTGTCCCGATTGGCGTCTACTACTACAGCAATAAATATTGGTTTGCTTACTCCAATCGAAACCAATACAGGATACCAGACTACTTTAGGCTTGACTTAGCCTTTAATATCGAACCGAGCCACAACCTGACACTTTGGACACACAGTGTGATTACTTTAGGCGTATACAACGTTACGGGACGCAAAAATGCATTTTCTGTTTACTACGTAACCAATCAAAAGAATCAGATTCAAGGCTATAAACTGTCGATCTTTGGAGCGCCTATCCCCTATCTGAACTATACAATTAAATTCTGAGTTATGATCCTAAAGAAGTTATATAACTGTTCGATTTTGCTCTTGGGAGTGATCACGACTGCCTGTATCACCCCATTTACACCCAAGGGTGTAGAGTCGGATGAGGGATCTTTGGTCATTGAAGGAGATATTATTTTGAATGGCGACACCAAAATATACCTGAGTTTGTTACGCGCCCTTGACTCCCCATTTAGTATCACCTATGTTACGAATGCTCAGGTGTGGGTAGAGAACCAACATGGAACTACCTACTCAGGCTCCGTAAAGGTGGAACCCAATGAGCCACCCTATTATATCATTGATACCAGAATACTTAGTCTTGATCAACAATATAAGTTATGTGTGCATTTGCAGGACGGGAGAAGATATGAATCGAACTTTTTGACCCCGCTGGTGACTCCGGAAATTGACGCCATCGGCTTTATGGTTGATGACTCAAAGACGTCTGTTGACTTTCATGTCACCACCCACGACAGCAACAGCGCCTCCCGATTTTATAAATGGCGCTATATTGAAGATTGGGAAATAGTTGCGCACTATTATACAAATGTCTATTACGACCGCAGCTTGAGAACAGTCCGTCAATACGCCACTCCGGCTCCATACTATTATTGTTGGAGACACTCAAAATCGTCTACAGTCGTTGCCAAAACAGATCACCTTAATCAAAATCTCGTCTATCAGCAAAGGCTTAATACGGTTGATCGAAGAGACGACAGAATCAGCTATCTCTACTCCATGGAGTTGCTTCAGATGTCCATTACTAAAGAAGCACACTCCTACTGGTCTGTTTTAAAGAGGAATACCGACGAAATAGGGAGCATTTTTGCTCCACAACCCACCGATCTGCATGGGAATATTCGTTGCATAACTGATCCCGGCGTCAGGGTTATTGGTTTCATTAGCGCCGGAACCATCACAACCAAGCGAATTTTTGTAACGTCACAAGAGATCGGAATCTATACGCCTTTTCTCTGCAATCCCATGGATACAGCCCTTTTTGACGGATGGAGGACTCCGCCAACTTTTGCAGATTATTACGATTATGGTTTCCGGATTGTGGGGTTCGACATCGCTTCAGGTGGACATGAGTGGTTCCCAAGAGCTTGTGTGGAATGTACAGCGCGAGGAACTAAAAACAAACCTCCTTTTTGGCCCAATAATCATATTTAGAATGCTTTATGAACATAATAAAATCTTTTTTATGTATTAGTCTGTGTCTTACATGGTTAAATCCGTCTTTTGCACAACAAAGGGCAATAGAACGCATCCACATCTCCACGGACAGGGAGCTTTATGTGGCTGGAGAGACTATCTGGCTTTCACTCTATTGTTTTGATATGTCGGGAAAAGAGCCTCACCTTTCTCATGTGAGTAGCGTCGCGTATCTTGAATTACGCCAGGACGCATCTCTGTTGGCAAGTGTTAAATTGGCTATCACCACAGGCAGAGGCAGCGGAAGGCTTCAGATCCCTCCTGCCTTGCCCACAGGAAATTATAGGCTGATTGCCTACACTAAACAGATGATGAATGAAGATACCCTGCGCTACTTTGATAAAATTATCCCCATATACAACACATTGTCAGCAGAAAGGGTTCCGGAAAATGTTTTTATGATCGATGAGCATCATGTCGATGAAAAGGATACTCCCGTAATGAACCATCCAAAGCTTGTCGATCTGCAGTTGTTGGGTGTGGCAGGAAATAGCGTCCCCCCCAATTTTCCTCTTCCCATCTCGATTAAAAATATCAGCGACCAAGCCATTTCAATAAATATCTCTGTAGCCAACATCGATATTCCTGCAAAACACCACCAAACAATACCTGACTTTTTTGTCCAAGCCACGCATGATCCGGCAAAAATCAAATTTCAGGATAGATACATACCTGAATACGAGGGTGAAATTATTAGAGGCGTCATCAAAAATATTGACGCCATCCACCCCAAAGAGGGGTCCCTTTTCCTCTCAACTATCGGAACGGGCGTTGAAGTATATGCAGCCTCTTTGGACACGATTACAGGCGATTTTTCTTTCTACACCCACTCGATATATGGGAATCGTGAAATTGCATTGGAATATTCCACCGCCGATGAGGTCTCTTTTGAGCTGATTGATCCATTTGTCAAGCCACCAGTAATGCCCTCTCCTCCACTCTATTTGGATAAAAAAACGGAGTCGGCCTTTGTGCAAAGAAGTATTGAGATGCAGGTGAGTCATCGCTTTGGGATGGATACCCTGTATAACCGAATATCCACGTTGGGAGACCCTTTCATTTCCAACAATAAGCCCATTGTGTATGACTTGGATCACTACACCCGTTTTCCTGCCATGCAGGACATTATGGTTGAGTTTATATCGGAAATGCGATTTAAGAGAAACAACAACCGGATGTCTCTCGAAATGGTATTACTTGACGCCGCCCAGCGGTGGGCCTTTTATGATAACCCACTCACTGTGATTGATGGTATCGCTATTTTTGATCATGAACGACTGTATCATTACGATCCCTTAAAGGTGAAAACCGTCACTATTTATCGAAGCAACTATAGGATTGGAAACAAAATTTTTAACGGCATCGCTCAATTTAATACCTACCATGGTGGTTATCCAGGACTTACACTTGGAAAGAATGCATTGATACTCGATTTTCCGGGGGTGGCATATCCGTGTCGTTTTACCGGCATCATCCCTGCTTCTGTCCCTGATGTCAGGACACTGCTTTACTGGGACCCCTTGGTTGAGATGGCCCGCGGAGAGGGTTGTGAAATCGTGTTAAAAACGTCGCTCATTCCTGGAACGTATGCGGTAACGCTGGAAGGTGTTACAGACAGAGCTCAGCCTGTGTACCATAAAACAGTGTTTACTGTGCAATAATCGCTACAATTTCTTTAAAAAGCACCGGACGGCCATCCGACAGAGTTCCCTCTATCTCTACCGTATATGTTCCGGGCTTAGATGGGGTTTTGATCGATATCTCCTGAACCCCATCCTGAGGCAGATGAATAAGCGGATCCCAGTAGAGGAGGCTGCAAACATCCGGAAGATACCCCATTTCGACCACCTCTCTACCTGTAAAACGAGTGGGGTACAATACACCGTCAAAATCGAGGATGACCGAATTTTTGCCTAACGTAACATCTTGATAGGTTCCTTTGTAGGTGTGAAGGGCTGCTAAGCCATCAAAAGTTTGGCTTCCGATACGAAAGCTTTTATGATAAATAGAAACGGTTTTTGCTTTTAAAAGATCGTATTTGAAGAGTCGTTCATGGTCAAAAATGGCGATACCATCAATCAAAACCAATGCATTTTGTTCGGTATATCCGCGGCTAAAGTCTGACTCCACAATAATCTGTAGAAGTGACTGATTGTTTGCTCTTCGTAGCCTAGTACCCGATACAAATTCAATCACAATGTCCTGCATGGTGGGGAAGCGTGTATAATCATCCAAATGGTAAATAATGGGTTTACCTGTAAATAATGGCGGTCCATCCGGTACGTTGACCCGTTCAAATAGCGTGTC